>CAIJTV010000116.1:0-4996 GCA_903823635.1 uncultured Planctomycetaceae bacterium | reverse complement strand
CGCGAACATACAACGGTGTAATTTCCCTTCGGCAGCTGAACTGTCTCCCCATCGGCTCGATAAATCTGACGCTGAAAGAAGAAATCCGGAGCAAGTCGCTTCGTCTGCGGCGGATACACTCGGCCTGCAGCATCTGTAATTTCAAAGCAGCCCATCGCGGGACGATCAGCATCATCGACCACGCGAAAAGTCACTTCCTTCGAAGGCTGAGTCGCGAACGCAAATGACTCACCACCCCAGTCGCTGCCTCCATTCGCATAGGCCAGTTCGATCCAGTCAATCCGCCAGTTGCATGGCTTGCCATTGGGGTCGATGCGGACTCCGGTCACATGGCCGTCGTCGGTGAATGGAATCTCATACAGCATCTCGCGCCCGGGTTCGACATTGAACGCAATCACGTGGCCGGGACCGGGCTGCGGCCGTTCTTCCGACCACCAGAACATCTGCCCAACACCTGCCTCTTCCGCACGCGCCCAAAAACGCAGAACCAGATTTCCGGGCTGCGCAGACTTCTTCAAATTCGTGCCAAAGAACGGATCTTCACCAGTGCCTTCCACCAGCAATGAACCCTCCTGAGCCTTCAGCGTTGACTGATTCATCGCTTCCCATCCTGCGGCATCCTGATCGAATCGCCAGTCCGCGATAATCGAACTGGATCGGCTGACACTAACACCGCCGGGCTGAGGAGCGGAAAACTCAATGCGAGCCGTCTGGTCACCCGCTTCGCGCGAGTAAACCTCGACGATGCGATACTCCAGAGGCAAGCCGGTCCGCGTCGGCGTCATCGGCTGCCCGTCGAACATCGATAAGCCCAGCCACCGCGAGTCCACGTCTTCCTGTGGCGAGTGCGGCAGCGGCTTCGCGTTGGGGCTGTCGATGCGAAGGCGAACACGAATTTCCGGCTCATTGATGACTTTGATCAGATATCTCTGCCATCCCTGTTCAATCAATTCCGCTTTTGCTTCGCGACGAACGACTGCCGGTGCTGCATCTTTTCTGAGCGATACCGCCGCCAGACAATGTGGATCGAGCAACTCCTGAACTTGAGCTGTCAGCGAGTCCTCATCAGCATTCTCGACGAGCTGCGTTAACTGCGTTTCTGTCTCCATCGGCAATGGCATGCCAATATGATTCAGCGTGTCGCGAAGTCGCTGCAGTTGAGCCAGCAACGGCTGCCGCTCAACCCGGGCTGCCATTGGCCACGATTCATCGGCCCGAGTGACCGTTGAATTGGAAGAAACAGTCAACAGCAGCAGTAAGAGCATTCGAATCAACATTATTGTCAAACCAGTTCGGTCAGATTTGGTGGTCGCCATCATTGTTGGCCTGGGAGAACCGGGTCGATTTTATCCGACAAGAAGTTTGATAGCGAAACGTTGTGACTGGATGCAGCATCGTTGCTCGGTGGTCCACCCACATCCACACCATACACAATCGCGCCGCACAATCAAATTCTTCCCGGGACTTCATTCTGACTCTGCGCCACCGCGTGCTGAGCTACTTCACTTCGCAGAGACGGATCGCTGTTTCCTTGATGGCGCGCAGGTCCAGCTTGCCTGTGCCGAGCAGCGGAATTTGAGTGACCTCAAAGAAACAGTTGGAGCCTGGGATCCACAGGTTCGGAAGTCCGGCGAGTTGCAGCTGGTCGATGATCTCTCTTGCACTTTTCTGCATTGGCTTGTGCAGCACAACCAGTCGTTCGCCTTTCGACGAATCAGGCACAGCGGTCACAGCACACATGATCTCCGCATCGCCGGACACCTCTTCGTTTGGCATTTGGCCGTTCAGCGCCTGACCGGTTCGCGTCTCATTTCCTGGCGTGTCGTCAATGATTCGGGCGATCTCCTGTTCGATCCGGATGTGAGGCACCATTTCGCCGCCGATCTTGGAGAAACGGCTTTGACGCCCGGTAATTCGAATGAATCCTTCATCATCGATCATGCCCAGGTCACCCGTCGTGTACCAGCCGTCCTGAATCAGCTCGGCGGTTTTTTCCGGATGATTCAGATATCCGAGCATTACGTTCGGGCCCTTGATTTTCAGCATACCTTCCTTATTGGTCCCCAGACGTTCGTTCGTCTCCAGATCAAACACGGCAGCCACGGAACCGGGGATAACTCGCCCAGCCGTACCATGCTTCGTCGAAGTCTGACCAAAGCATTCCGATCCCAGTCGTGACGCGGGGATGTTCACGGCTGCGATCGGAGAAAGTTCAGTCGTACCGTAACCTTCGCTGGGCTCAAAACCGTACTTTTCGCGGAAGGAATCCCGCAGCTCATCCGGCATCTTCTCCGCACCGACGATGACCATATTCAGTGAACTCATCTGTTCGACACTGCACCGCTTCATGTACGACCGCAGGAACGTCGGCGTGGCCAGCAGGATCGTCGACTTGTGCTTTTCGATCAGCTTACCAACCGTTGAAGCATCCAGCGGATTGAAGTGATAGACGCCAGACGGTTCAGTACATAGGGGCAGCCACATGGACACGGTGTAACCGAACGAATGAAAGAACGGCAGTACCCCCAGCACCGAATCGGTCGGTCGAAGAGACAGCAGATGACGCACGGCTTCAATGTTGGAAGCCACATTATCATTGGTCAGCATGACGCCCTTGGGATCCCCCGTGGAACCGGACGTAAAGATGATGGACATCACATCGTCGGGCTTCACACGCTCGAGGCCCAATCGGCCACTCAACATGCGCAGCGGAACAAACCGAGCCGTCAGCAGGGCTTTGATTTTCGCCAGTTTGCTGATCTGCTGACTGAGATCTTCCAGATAGATCAGCTCGGCATTCAGATTCATCGGCCGCTTTTCCATAAACCGACGGCTGGTAAGTACCTGTTGAACGCCGGCTTCTTTGATGCAGTAGTTCACGACATCTTCTGAAAGCGTGTAGTTCAGATTGACAGCCACTTTGCCAGCCAAAGTTACAGCCGCATTGGCGAGTACTCCTCCAACAGAAGGCGGCAGCAGCAAACCTACATAGTTGTTTTCTGGTTTCAGCACAGTTGACGTCAATAGCTTATGCAGTGCCAGCGAACCAGCCAGCAATCGGCCACCAGTGAGTTGAGTCCCGGCGGAATCGGCAACCTTTGTCCGTCGCCATGCGACTCGACACTGACGGATGAATTGCTTCGCGGGAAGCAGTCGGCGGTGCTTTCTCCGTTCCATGGATTTCGCTCCCAGTTCCAGCACCCCGTGTCGCACCGCGTCCACATCGTCAACGCCATGAAGTGGTGAACCGAATGAGATAGAAATGGGATACGGCCAATGGCGTGGTTTCTTCCAAAGGAATTTGCCACGATCATAGCTGAAAATGCTGCCCCAGAGTTCATCCAGGAAGACGGGAATTACCGGCGCGTCGGTGCCCTTGAGAATCTTCAACAGTCCACGTTCGAACTTCTGCAACTGTCCGTTACGAGTCACTTGGCCTTCGGCAAAAATGCAGACCAGTTCCCCGGCGAGCAATGCTTCACGGGCCGTATTGAGCGACTGCAACAGGGCTCGCGGACCATCGCCCGAACGAATCGGAATGATTCCGAATAATCGAGCGAGCCAGCCGATCCATGGCCCCTTCACGTAATCCGCATAGGCCACCATTCGAATATTGCGCGAGCTGGAGAGTAGCAGCATGATACCATCCAGCCATGAAACATGATTGGCGACGAGGAGCCCCGGGCCTTTCTCCGGCAGGTTTTCAACGTCATAAATGCGGACTCGATAAACGAAGCGACTGAGCAGCCACACGAAGAATCGAACCGTAGCCTGCGGCAGCAACCAGACGACGTAGGCAAAAATCGGAAGAATACCGATCCCGGTCAGCAGAAAGATCTGTGCCGCACTGAGCTGCAGCCGACCACTGAGAAACCAGAATAATCCGGCAACGGCGACCATGCCCAAAGATGTCAACTGATTTCCGGCTGCCAGGATCGCTCCCAGTTTTTCGTGCGGGCTTCTTTCCTGCAGATAAGCGTTGAGCGGCACATTGAAGAGCCCACCGCCCAGTCCAATCATTCCCAGCATCGCCCCGGCCATCAGAGATGAATCGTGGCACAGGAAAAGAATGACACAGGCCAGAGACATCAAAAATGCACCGAGCGGAACCATCCCCACCTCGACGCGGCCGCCAGACCACCATCCGGCCAGAACGCTGCCGAGTCCCACTCCGAGAGACAATATAGCGAGGAACGTGCCAACATCCGTCTGAGTCTTATGCAGTTCGCCGGTGACATAAGTATCAATGTTCATCTGTGCCAGTGAGGCCAGAGACCAGAAGAACGCAATGCCCAACGTAACTCGCAGAATAGGTCGGTCGCTGAAGACCAGTTTCATATCGCGCCACGAGTATTGAATCGGGTTCCACGGAAACGCCAGGGTGGGATTCGCAGAGGGAACTCGCTGGATCATCAAGCTTCCGATGACTCCCAGAACGGCAACCGCCTCCAAAGCAATCGCTGCCAGCGTGAGACTCTTGCTGGCAATCGCATGCTCGCCGAGTTGCATCCCGGCACCAGCTCCGACAATGGCCGCGATAAGCGTCACCAGAGCCACCAGTCCATTGGCGGCCGACAATGACGAACGGGGCACCAGTTCAGAAATGATTCCGTACTTAGCGGTGCTTAGCAGAGCACTTTGAGTGCCCAGCAGAAACAGTACGGCGAACATCGTTCCCTGATGTCCTGTCTGGATGGACCAAATGCCGAGGGCCACCAGCACGACTTCCGCGACTTTCAGCCAGATCGTGGTGGTCCGCTTACTGAATCGGTCTCCCAGCCAGCTGGACCACGGAGCAAAAATGACGAACGGCAGAATCAAACTGCCAAGTCCAAGAGACAGAATCAGCGATTCTTCAGCCTTGATCTCCTCCGCGGAAAGACCCAGACCTTTGAACTGGTCCTTGGCGATCGGAATGATCAGCCAGCGATACATGTTATCGGTGACCGCGGTGAGAAAGCTCATCAGCAGGTAGCCGATGAATGAAGACGACTTG
>CAIJTV010000115.1:0-2402 GCA_903823635.1 uncultured Planctomycetaceae bacterium | reverse complement strand
TGGTTGTTCAAAAATCTGGAACTCGGTGGTGTTCAGATCGAAACTGGTGATACCGGCGTCTGTCAGTGCTCGTTGTGCCGGGACCGCAGGAAGCATCCTGCAGACACGTTTTCCTGGGAAGACATGGCTCTGATGTATCCTTTGGCTGCAGAGGCAATTCGCTCTGTCGCACCGGACGCGTGGATCGTGTGCGAAACCTATTCTCATCCCGAACCATACAACGGTCCCAAAGCGGCACCCGGCTTCGGCGATGGAAAAGCAGCGTGGGCTGATGAGTCGCTGGAGAAATTTCCACGAGGAGTTTTCGTCCAGTGGGTTGCGGACCGCTATTTGAGGCAGGGAGATCCAGACAGAACCTGGACTGACAAAGGGCGAGTCTCCGGCAATGGACTGCGTCATGTCATGCGAGCCCACGTGGGGACTGACTGGGGCTGGGGAGCGTTTCGTGGCGAAGTGGCTCTGGAGTGGATCGCCAAAATGGTACAGCAGAGCGCGGCTTCTGGATTCGATGGCATCTCGTTGTTCGGCGAAGTGTCGACGTTTCATACAGGTGCTGAGTTGAACTATCTGGCCCTCGCAGATTTTGGTAGTTCCGAAAATCCGAAATCTGATCAGGACAGCTTTGTCGAGCGTATCGCGGGGCCACTCCTGGGCGGCCCGTCACATGCCGTCGACTTTGTGAATTTCGCCGGATTGCTGGATGCTCGCTTTCCCGACAGGCGTAAAGACATCCCATCTGCAATCGCCCGTATTCACGGCCGCCTGGCGGCAATGCCTCCCGACGTAGCACGACGCTGGTGCTGGCTGGCCAACCAATTGGCGTCGTTTGCTTACGTTGGACCAAGGCCAAGGGATTGACGGAGAATATTTCTTTCGGGCTGAATAAGTTCGACAAAGTCTGCTTCGTTGTGTCTCGTGAGATACAGAATTCCACAGCGGAACAGTCTCAGAGCGATCTCGAATTCAGAACGTTTGGCGGCTCGATGTTCGACGGCCAGAACATAGCCCTGAAGCACGACCGAGGTGACTCGGTCCGAATCAATCTTTGTAAGGGACTTGACCAGTCCATCCGCCAGATGCCACAGAGGATTGACGGAGCCGCGTTTGCTCTGGACGAGGCCACCGAGGAATCCACGATTCATGGCGACCCGTTCATAGACGTCAAACAGCATGTTGATCCGGGCTTGAAGTTGATCGGAGTCTTCGCTGAGTCGGAAGATCAGGCCAAACATTGATGCAGAGTCGCCAAGTTGGCTTGAGGCGTCTTGATCGTGGACCAGCGCGTCGCGAATGGAAGCAAATCCCTCTTCCCAGCGATGCAGTGCCAGTAAGCAATTGCCCCGACTCAACTTCGCAGCCACATGGCCCGGTGTAACCTGCAACACTTTTGCGTAGAGTTGAAGGGCCTGCTTGTGGTCCTTTTTGATTTCAGCAAAATAGTACCCCGCCTGAAACCACTCGGTCGCGGCTTTTGATGCGGCCGCCTTTTCCTGCCATGACTTTGCCCGGCCAATGATGTACCCCTGAGCTTCAGCGAGTTCCAGGTCGTCGTCTAACGGTGTTGTACGCGGGCGAGTTTGGGATGCAGATCGATCCCCATCCGTATCAAGGTACGACTGCGGAGAGCCACTTTGCACAGCCATTCGCAACGGTTCATTCTCATTGAGCCGGTACCACATCCGCAGAAACTCAATCAACAGACTGCTGCCTTTTAGTTCGCAAGTCAGCCGCATTAAAGTTTCGCTGAGTTCATAATAGGTCTCACGCCCCTTCTTCTGGGAAGTCAGGTATCCGATTTCGACAAGATTACGAACCTGCTTGCCGATTGACTGCTCAGTCAGCAACAGTCGGCGTGCAATCTCTTTGGCATTGAGTGTGCGATGTACACTGCACAGCAGTTCAACGATCTGTCGCTGCAGCGGTGAAACTGAGTGGATACGTTCCTGATAGAATGGCGTCAGATCATCCAGCATTCGCTGAAACGGAGCCACCAACTGGTCCAGTGAGTCTCGCGTCAGAAACCTGCTGAGTACAATGTAGACGCGATGGTTGCCTCCGGCCAGATCATAGACCGCACGGACTCGGTTCTGCCCTTCTGGCGTGTTCAGAAAGTCGACAAGATCTTTCTGGTCTTTGAAAGTGGCAATCTTCAGCAGCAGTTGTTGAGCATCCTGCAGAGACAGCGGCCGAAGAGGTATTGGCTGAAAGAAACCAAAAAACGGCTCGCTGCGATCGGATACAGCCTTAAACAACTGCTGGCTGGTGGCAATCAAGCAGGCAAACGGATGCTCCTGCAGCAGAGTACGCAGGTGATGTTGGCCTTCGGCGCCAAGACTGTCGAAAAGCTGGCTCAGGTGTTCAACAAGAATCACAAGGCGTCGCTTTTCAAACCGTGCCACAAG
>CAIJTV010000114.1:0-4129 GCA_903823635.1 uncultured Planctomycetaceae bacterium | reverse complement strand
CTGCATCACGTTCAGAGGTCATTGGACCAAACGGAGTTCGTTCAAGTTCTCGCTTTCTCCGGCGAGCAATCAGAACAGCCTCCGCTTCCTGACTCCACGGACGACCGCCAGTCTGCGCGAAGCCTGTCAGCTCATTCTTCGGTGGTGGCACCTTCTTCTCTCGAATCACGGGCAAATCAATCGTTCTCGATCGTGGGTCGAGACGTGCTTTCTTCGCGAGATCTGTGCCATCCAGGACGAACTGCCACTGACAAGAGATACTAACCGGCAGATTACCCGTGAAGAATGTGCTGTAAGAAACGTCCCAACGCGATTCCGGCGGCAACAGAGACAACGCTTCGTTCACAAGGCGCAATGTCCAGTTTTCTGAACGCGTTCCCACATCACGCGGCAAAATAATCTGCAGCGGAGTTTGGCTGTCGGCTGCATACGAAGCCAGAACCGCTGCCCAGCCAGCATCGCCGGTGGCCTCTTTCCACGCTTCACAAACTCCCGTTCTGACTTGAGCCGCCATCGGGAGCATGATCTGCTGATCGTCTGACAAAACGGATGGTTCGCTGTCGCTGGACCACGCCGTGACCCAGGGAATCTGCAAAGACTCCGACGCTGGCCCTTCCGATAACTCAAATGCAAGCGCAGCGCTGTCAGTGGTCAGCAGATGAGCCAGTTTGTTCGAACGATTCGTATGATCCAGCGGTGCGTTGCTGATTCGAGACAGGATGTGAAAGCGTTGCCCGCCGAGCCGTGCCACATAATGGGCATAGCTCACCGGATTCCAGTTCGCCTCCGAGCCGTACGCATCAAAGACATGAGCGTAGCCGGTCAGCCGTTCCAGCAATTGCGCGAGATTCCCCGGCATGCCGCGAGTACTCCGCACGGTGCAGAATCCGGTGCTTCCGGACCGCAATCCGAGTCGCGCGGAAGTGAAGACAATCTCCTGCATCATGAGACGGGCTCCCGGATGGAGACTGGAGGCTTCGCGACGTTCTCGGATGGAATGAACGCCTCATCGCCCGACCGCAGGCCTGCGTGATGCAAAGCGTAAAGCACGGGAAGTTCAACCCAGCGAGGAAAAATCTGGCTGGGATCGAACCGCAGATCGACTCGACCATTCGCATCGGCCCCGGCCACGATCGGACTACGCCCGGTCGCCGTCACGGGGATAAAGATCACCTCTTTCGCAAAGCCTCGCGCGGCCGTCACAATGGACGCGCCGTATTCCATCAGCAGCTCTTCAACATTCTTTGAAACTTCCCGAAGTATCTCCAGCTGCAGCGTCGCTTCACCAGTGGGCGACACCTGAATGGCTTCATCAAGCCGTTTGGGAGACTTCTTCAGCAACGGCCGCCATGCATCAAACTTGTGGACGATCACGATCAAGGGGCGATCGAATTTATCAGTGGCCGACATTCCGGTCAGTTGTCGAACTCTTGACGCTGCTTCGGAAAGCACGTCAGCCTGAGGATAGGAATTGATCACCGTTTCCAGTTGAGGATCCAGGCTGGCATCATTGCAGGATCGACACGCTCGCCGAAACGCGGACTCCTGCGTTGGGTCATAAATGAATAGCAGAGCCTCCGACTTGGCCATGTGGTCAATCACCGGAGTCTGGGAAGTGACTGCACCCGGCAGAAAGTGTTCGCCCGCATTATCGTACAGACAGATCATGCGAGAGACCTGGCGGCGTTGCGCATACAACGGATGTGATTCATCGGGCTGGACGGAATACAAATACGGACGCGACAACAGCAGGTCCTGACCACCCACGTGAGATTCAATGTACCATTTGCCCGTGCGGTCGGTTTTTTCCAGCTTGACGAGTTTCTCGTGGTCTTCGTAATCAAACAACGTTTTGACATATTCTGTCATCAGTTGATTGGCCCGTGGTGCTGCGTTTTCGAACCGAAGGCGGAATTGCTTGCTGAGAATCGCTCCCACAGAATGAATCATCGTCGCGAGATAGAACGACTTTCCGGACGACGGGGCTCCCAGAATCGACAGAAACAAAGGCTCCATTTCAAGCAGGCCGCGATTGACCACCGCATGGCAGCGAGGACAAGCCAGTTCATGGCACGGCTCATTTTTCTCGTCGAGTGCTCGTCCGTCGACGGTGAACAGAGTTGGCAGGAATCTGCGATACTCCGCATCGCCCGCACGCGAATCGCCCAGCAGGCTGCTATGGGTCGCTACCCATAGAATGTCCTCCGGCGGGAACTTGAACCAGCAGGTGGGGCAAGTGACCAGCGGCAGCAACGAAATAGACCGGTCGGAGGATGACATGTTTCTCGAGCTACCTGTCGCAGCAGAGTCTTCTCGTTTTCAACGAATTGTGACTAACAATTGGTAGCTTACGCCCGCGCCCCGGCCACGGTCTACCTTCGGCCGACCATTTACCCATCGGTTCGTGCCTAATGGCGTGCCTGATGCTCTGCTACCGCAGAGATAGAATCTGGCGTTGTTCAGTTACGGAGCGTCACGATGGGGGACAATCATTGCTCCTTTCTTTCCCGCCACAAACAAGCCGATGATTTTTCCATCCTGCAGCGAAACTACCGGGGCTCCGTTCCACGACGAAAGATCTTCGCCTTCCATGTTGACCATCCAGTCTGTTCCATCAAGCTTGAGCTGGTTCAGGCTGATGCTCTGAATCACAGTCGAGGCATCGCCGTCAGTTTTTACACTGCGGCACAGACAGCATTCTTCGGGTTCCTTCGGTGTTCGAAAGGTGGCGTAGTTCACGGTTGGCAGTTCCGTCGTTGTGTCGGCAAACGGAAACATCACGGAGCCGGATTGCTTGGGTGTGTCATTCGTTTCACCGTTGCTGAGTGGCAAAGACGGTGGTACAATCACGATTGTCTGGCTGACTGTGCTTTGTGGCGAACTGATAACGTATTCCAGTCCAGCTTTTTCGGCAGCATCGGTTGATTCTGCGATGGCTTCGGGCAATGCGTCAGTCGCGGTCAGGATGTAAGTCAGATCGCCTCGCTTGACCAGCACTCCGTTGACGGTGAATTTCTGAGTTCGTGAAATTCCGAGCAGGCTGGTTCGACGAGATCCCTGGATGATCAGTGTCGGAGGCAGATCAAAATCGATCAACGGCAGCGAAGACGCGGTGCTGAGCCATGCGGCTTCTGGTTTATCATGCAACTGAAACATTTGCCCGGTCGTGACCGGCGTCTTTTCTTTGCCGACTGCGAGCGTGGCAAATGAAACGCCTCCTCGAACAATCGTGCTCAGTGAATCCGCATTCAGACGAACACCGCTCAGCCCCACGTCGATCCCAAGACCACTCGTGACCCAGAATTTCGACGACGTACGCAACAGACGCATATACTCAGAATTGATCCGCGCGTGGATGTCGACAAACCTCGCATCCGGGGACAGATTGATGGAAAGAATCTGTCCGACATCAACTCCGCGCCATGTCACCGGAGCACCGACTGTGACACCATGCTTTGAGTCACTGCGGAGAACAACATCAATCCCTTCGCCACTATTCTCATCCGGCGGTGCCGCGCCGAGCCCTTCAAAGCGGCTTTGCTGCGGTCCATCGGGATCGCCGGGGCTGACGCCGATGTATTTTGCTCCGACAGCGGTGTCAAGTCCGCTGACTCCGGCCAGGCTTAGCTGTGGTCGCACGATCCAGAATCGAGCACCCTCGCGGGCCAGACCAGCCGCTCCGGGAGTCAAAGTGACCGTGGCGGCTATCTGCGAAAGGTCGTCACTCAACGCCACACTCTCGACGATGCCCGCTTCGATTCCTCGATGACGAACAGCATCGCCGGCCTTTAAACCATGTCCATCCGGAAAACGAATTGTGATCGACGGACCAACGGATGGAATCGAAGTCCATGTCAGCCAAAAGGCCAGGAGGAAGCACGCAACAGTCACCCACCATAACTTTGAACGCAGGAACAATGCCGACGTTACCGCGCGGACTTCGCGAATATCAGCCACTGGAAACGGTCTCTTCACCTCATGAGAGATCGGCGGAGACGGTGGCTGTTGATTGCGGTTCGAAGTTTCTGCGTCCACGATATTCCTCGGTGTACTATTTTCTGGCGCAGCAGAATTTGAGGGAGATGACTCAGAAGCAGCATGAGGTGTCATTCACTATCCTCCCAGATCG
>CAIJTV010000113.1:0-5024 GCA_903823635.1 uncultured Planctomycetaceae bacterium | reverse complement strand
ATCTACATCCCCGGCGAATCCGTCATTCATCGAATTCCTTCAGCCAATCGCGAAGCGATGTCGCCAATGCAGCAGTTGTTGCATGACTTGCGAGCCGAACTGTTGTGCGTGATGGAAGGCGAAGGCGGAGTTCACGGCGTCATTATTCTGGGACGTCGTCGCGGCGGCGCGGTGTTCAGCGCTGAAGATATCACGTTCCTTCACGCGATCGCTCAAATGAGCGTTTTGGCTCTGCACAGCTCCCGCGCGAATCAGGCGATGGCGCAGCTGGATGCGGAGCTGAAGATGAAGATGGATCGCATCGCCGAACAGCAGCGTCAAATGGCTGCTCTGCGAGCGGAGCTGACGTCGCTTCAGACAGACGCAGGGCAGGCTCCGGTTCTGGCCTCAGATCAGGGTTTTGATCGAGAAGGTGTTCGAGGAAACAGTCCTGCTTTGTTGGATGTGCTGGATCAGGTTCGCAAGGTGGCTCGTAGCTCATCGACGGTTTTGATTCGAGGCGAAAGCGGGACTGGCAAAGAGTTGCTGGCCAAAGTCATTCATCGCAACAGTGATCGTGCCGCCGGAAATCTTGTCTGCGTGAACTGTGCGGCTCTGTCGTCATCGCTGCTGGAAAGCGAATTGTTTGGTCATGTGAAAGGCGCTTACACAGGCGCTCATGCCGATAAAGCCGGGCGGTTCCTCGCAGCCAATGGAGGCACGCTGTTTCTGGATGAGATCGGCGACATCTCCCACGAGACGCAGGTCAAACTTCTGCGAGTTCTTCAGGAGCGATGTTTCGAACCGGTAGGCAGTGACAAGACGATTCAGGTGGACGTGCGACTTGTGGCGGCGACCAATCGGAATCTGGAAGAGATGATTTCCAAAGGGCAATTTCGAGCCGACCTGTTTTATCGCCTGAACGTCGTCGCACTAACGCTGCCGCCACTGAGGGAACGGCCCGGTGATCTGGCGGAACTGGTCTTCTTCTTTCTCAGCCGAGCCGCCCAGAAGTCCAAAAAGCAGATTCGTCAGATTGACCCCAGCGCATTGGCCGCGCTGGAGAATCATCCGTGGCCGGGCAACATTCGTGAGTTGGAGAACGTGATTGAGCGAGCCGTCGTGCTGGCCGACAGCGACATTATCTGCCTGGCCGACTTGCCGCCCGAACTGCGGAATGCCGCTGATGATGGACGCCCAACAATTGGCGGGCGCCGAACTCAGACATCAACGCTGCCCACGCTCACCGTCCGCAGTCTTGCTCGACGCCTGCCTGAGCCTGAAAGTTATGCGGGATCAAACGCCTCTCAGCTTCGTGAAACACAATCCGAAGAGCAGCAGCTCCGCGAAGCATTACGAGCCGCCGGCGGCAACAAAGCCGTCGCCGCAAGACAGCTCAACCTGCCGCGAAGCACCTTCTTCAGCAAGTGCAAGAAGTACGGGATCTCCTGAAGAACATTATCATCCGCTCATAGTGGCATTCTTCCAAAATTGATTCACTCGGGTTGCTGAATTGTGAACCCGGCGATTGTCTGGCATGATGTTGTTGGCGGATTGTTACCTCTTCTGTTGTCTCAGCCTGAATGTGTTGTTGGCCCATGAGCAGTAAACGCGCGATGGCACAGTGGCTTCGCCATCTGGCCGGGACTGGAGTGACTCATCTGCCGAAGGTTGATGTTCCCAAGCCTTCGAGAGTGCTTGGAAAGCCACGGCCGAGTCTTGTCGTCGCGGAGGCAGCGGCTGCGAGCGAGAATGTTTCGCCCGCGGCTGAGACGGGGGCTGTGGCGTCGCGAACCCCGATCCGGCTCAAGGCTGCCACACCAGTGACGGAGATGAAGAGCCCTTCATCCGTGCTGGGTTCTGATGATTCGGCCAAAGTCGCCATGCAGGCCGGACCGTTTCCGGAAACGAAGGCGGTCATGGAGACTGTTTACATAGATCTCGAAAGCCGTCGAGACGCCCTCAGTAAGCTCGCGAAATGCGTTTCCGGGTGCCAGCGTTGCCCGGAACTGGCCTCGCGGAGAACTCAGACGGTGTTTGGTGTTGGCAATCCCACCGCAGACATCATGTTTATCGGCGAAGCTCCGGGAGCGGAAGAAGATGCCAAAGGGGAGCCGTTTGTTGGTCCAGCCGGGCAGTTGCTGAACAAGATTGTCGAAGCCAGCCAATTGAAACGCGAAGACTTGTACATCTGCAATATTCTGCGGTGTCGTCCGCCGGGAAACCGTAATCCGCTGCCGGAGGAAGCCGCAAATTGTCGGGAGTTCCTGGATGCTCAGATCCATGTCGTCCAACCGAAGTACATCGTCTGCTGGGGGACTGTTGCCGCTCAGAATTTGCTCAATGAAACTCAGGCGGTTGGAAAGCTTCGCGGAAAACTTTTCGATTATCGCGGGATCAAGGTCATGTGCACCTATCATCCGTCGTACCTGCTTAGAAACCCAGCTGCAAAGAAACAGGTCTGGGAAGACATGAAGTTCTTCATGAAGCACCTGGGAGTGGAACTGCAGTAGTTTTCTGGGTTTCGAGGAATGGGGCCTTCTGAGCAGTCTGCCAAAAATGCAAGGACAGGCAGTCCAACGCAGCGGAAGTGAGATATCGGCATAAAAGCCGCATAATTTGGGCCTACTTCAAAGGCCGAGGACCGCTCGTGGAAAGGAATCGGACAATCCCGAGAGTCGGCTGAAGATCGAGGCGGGCGAATTCCGAATCTAAAAGGCCATGAAACTGTTGACGAAAGCCTGGAAACTCTCATAATCCCGCCCCGAAGCGGTCTTCCAGCCGAACCAGCACTATTTCTGGCTGTCTGGAACGGGTGTTTGCAGCGTTACAATTGCGGATTTATGAACGGCAAGAAGATTTGCCGTCCTATTTTCTGCGAAGTTGCTGTCGACAGCCTTTTCCCAGAGACTGATTCGTTACAATTTGATCGTGTTTCGCTGGAACACAAAACCATTGCGGGTGTAGCTCAGTTGGTAGAGCATCACGTTGCCAACGTGATTGTCGAGGGTTCGAGTCCCTTCACCCGCTCTTTTTTATTGCCTCCCGGGCCAATAAAACCGGTGGAGGCTGGCCATCAACAGTTCTGGGAAACAGAGAATGAGTTCTGACGCAGGTCAAGCGGTTGCTGAAGGTGTTGACGAGAACGGCGATCGCATGTCGCTTCAGGTTCAGATTCGTGATATCGGCTCATGCCGTAAGCACGTTTCAGTGACCATCCCGGAGGCAGACATCGCCGATATTCGCGACGATGCTCTGGCGGAACTGAGTTCTAAAGCACAGGTGCCAGGCTTTCGAGTTGGCAAAGTGCCACGATCCATCCTTCTGAAGAAGTTCAAGAAGGAAATCACCGCGGACATCAAGCAGAAGTTGCTCCTGGCTAGTTTGGAACAACTGTCCGACGAGTACGAGATCGAACCGATCAGCGAGCCGAAGATCGACGTTGAAAGCCTCGACATTCCGGATTCTGGTGAGTTTCACTATGAATTTGAGGTCGAAGTTCGTCCTGATTTTGATCTTCCAGACTATGCTGGAATTCAGATCAATCGTTCATCAGGTGAGCCGACGGAAGAAGAGTTCACGGCATACAAAGAACAGTTCATTGCTTCTTATTCAGAACGTGTCACAACTGATGCTGCTGCGGCTTCAGGCGATTCAGTCGTTTGTGATATCACGTTTACCCACGACGGCAAGATGATCAACGAGGCGAAAAACGTCTCTGTGACCCTGTTTTCTCGCCTCAACTTCCAGGACGCTGCTCTGGAAAACTTCGACCAGTTGTTGGCTGGTGCAAAAGCCGGCGATTCGCGTGAAGGTCAAATCACGATTTCTCTGCAGTCGCCCATCGTTGAAATGCGTGGCGAAAAAGTTGGCGTAACGTTTAGCGTGACCGAAGTTCAGAATCTTCAGGTCCCAACCGTTAATGCAGAATTCTGTGAGCGACTGGGTGCAGCCGATGAGGCGGAACTCGACGGAATGCTTCGCAGTGCTCTGACTCGTCAGGTTGAGTATCAGGAGCGTCAGGAAACTCGCCGTCAGGTGCTCGACAAGATCACTGCGTCAGCTGACTGGGACCTTCCGGAATCTCTGGTGCGTCAGCAAACCGAGAACGCACTTCGACGTGAAGTTCTCGAAATGTCTCAGGCTGGGTTTGCTCAGGAGCAGATCATGGCTCGCGAAAGCCAGATCCGCCAGGAAGCTCTGGAGACAACTCGTCAGGCCCTCAAAGAACACTTCGTTCTCGACAAGATTGCGACTCGCGAGAATATCGAGTGCGACCAGTCAGATATCGATCGGGAATTGTTAATGATGTCATTCCAGAGTGGCGAGCCTGTTCGAAAGCTCCGTGCTCGAATGGTCAAAACCGGAATGATTGAGAATCTGGAAGCTCAGTTGCGTGAGCGAAAGGCTGTGGATTTTATCCTTGCCTCCGCCAGCTTTGTTGAGGTTCCACGAAAGCCAGCAGAGGCTGTGAATTCCGCCTCGCTGCGAATTGCGGTGTGTGGTCGCATGAGCACAAGTCTCATTGATGATGCCACTCCCGAGGATTCTGAATAATCGAAACTACAAGAAACAGACAGGCGCGCGTAGGATGACGCGACGCCTGTTTTTGTTTACAGACCGAATTCTGAAAATAGTCTGGCCTGATTCAGCCCGGACGATCCACGAAGAGTAGTTCTCAGCAGGATAAAGCGAATGAAGGACCCGCGATTCGACTACATGCCAATGGCAGCCCGAGAATATTCGGCTCAACGTCAGATGACGGTCGGTGATCTGCTGCTTGACAATCGGATCATTTTCCTGGACGGCCCGATTCATGACGGCAGTGCCAATCTGATCGTCATGAAGATGCTGTTCCTGCAGTCCGAGAATCGACATCAGGACATTCATCTTTACATCAACTCGCCTGGTGGTTCAGTCACCGCAACTCTCGCGATCTACGACATTATGCAGTTCGTAGAGTGCGACGTCGCCACTTACAGCGTTGGACTATCAGCGAGTGGTGGGGCGATTCTTGTGGCTGGTGGGGCACCCGGAAAGCGGTT
>CAIJTV010000112.1:0-13534 GCA_903823635.1 uncultured Planctomycetaceae bacterium | reverse complement strand
TGATGTGGAGGCTGCGGTCGAGCGTTTGCCCTGCGTTTCTGTGGTTCTCCAGCGCCAGCCGGTTCAAACATTTTCGTCGACGACAACCGATTTTGAAACGGGTGCAGAAGAAGAGGGGGACGATGAACTGCCGGAAGCCAGTTATGTCCCCATCGATCCCTGTCAGCCGGTGATCGCAGCGCTGCGAATTGCGCGGCAGGAACGCATGGTTCGCGCCTTCATCGACATCGAAACGGATCAATATATTCCTCGAGAAGCGTCCTTGCCGGATCCGTATGCTCTGAAGCGAGTGCGGCCGGAGCAATTCGCCGCTGCAGTGCTGCCAGCGTTGCCAGCTCCTGAGGATGAAGATCAGTTCCGGCGAATCCATTGGATGGCCAGTGAGTTGCATCGTTTGTCGGCACAGCATGAGTCGGTTTTATGCCTGTGCAATATTATGGACTGGCCGTGGCTGCGTGATGCCTTTAACAGCGCGGTGGAACGCCCTGCTCCGCCGACATGGTCGGAGACACCGACAGAATCGTTTGGAGTCTCGGCCAGAACACTCACGTTTATGCTGGGAGAACTGCCCTTCATTACCGGACTCTACGAGAAGGCTCGGTTTGAACTGGATGATGATGAGAATCTGTCGATTGATGGAATCAAATCGTTGCTGCTTCATGCTCGGGATCGTTACCGAGACGAATTCAAATCGCGTGCTCGTCGAATCACGCCTCAACTGCTGATGAACTGCCTGAAGTACATTAGGAATTTGTCGTTGATTGAGCGACGGTTTACGCCCGATCTCTATACGTTGGTTATTGCTTCTCAGCAGACGGCAGGCGACCAATATGCGATCCACGTCGCAGAAACGGCTCGCGACTATCCGTTTGCACCAAGTTCTGAATTGCCGGAGATCCGGTTCGGGATTGATCGAACTATTTTGCCGGATGGTTCAGAGTTGCGACCTGTTTGCCGGTTGCCGGGACACCCTGTGGTTTGGCGAAGTTGCCGTTTGAACGCTCGCCCTGACCGCCGCACCAAAGTGGAGTGGCAGAAGTCCTGGAATCCGTATGGTCAGTGCAGCTGGCCTCCGGAAGATGTCGCGATCGAAAACTTTCGGACTCATGTGAAAAACGTTGCTCTGGATTTGATCGGCAATGATCTCGCGAGGACCGAGAAGTTTTCTGCCAGCATGAAGGACGGGCTGGATATTCGGGAAACACTGCGAAACTGGCATCTGGGTGAACTGCACGTCAAAGTCTTCCCGCCCGCTCGAGGAAAAATCGATTGCGTTATTATGCTGTTTGATTCGCCGGCGGATCCTCGTGATTATCCATGGCGAATTACCTGGCATGCCGAGAACCACGATGAGTCGACGTTGTCGTTGTTTGCGACGAACTTTACTGACGACATGATTGGTCCCGGGATCGCGCTGGCTCGATATGGTGGTTGTATGTTTCTGTTTCCGCCGCGACCGGTTCGTGATATCTGGCGTGATCCGCAGTTTGATTTCGTCGACACGCTGGAAGAGCGATTGATCGCTGCCGGACTGCACTATTCAAACGAACGGCATATTGCGCTGATGAGTCATTCACCGCCGGGCGCGGGATGGAGAAGGCTGGCCAGTAAATACAAAAAGAAGATTGTGCATGTGCCCATGAATCGATTTGGTGCGGCCACGATTGAAAAGTTGAGGATGTTCCACGTTCTCAATGGTCACCACATCCGTTCGTTTGCGGAACATTTTATTCGGAAGCCGTAAGGAGCGGGTGTGCCGTGCGAAGGTCATGTTGCTCTGCATCAAGTCTGTCTTGATTCAGATATGGCATGTCTGGTGCGACAACGTATTAATACCCGGCGGGCTGGCCGTTTTTGCGAGGATCGCTGCCCCCGGATGGTTTGCCGGAATCCAACGCAGCTGCCTGTGTTGCTGCCAGCGAGCTGCTGCTTTTGACAACATGCCCAAGTGCTGTCAGTGAATCGCCTGCCGCTTTCTTAAGTGATGGCTCCAGCAGCAATTCATTGGGAGACCATTGGTGATGAAAGCGACTGGCCGAGACAGCATCAGCGGCCGACATTTCGAACACAGTGTGATTGAGAAGGCTCTGGAGTGTTGCGGTGATAATTCGTGGTCCTCCAGAAGCGCCGCAGGCATAGGTCGCTTTGTGATCTTCCACGACGAGTGTGGGGGTCATGCTGCTGAGCGGTCGTTTGCCAGGGGCAATGACATTGGCCTCACTCTGAATCAATCCGAAGGCGTTTGGCTTGCCGGGATTGGCCGTAAAATCGTCCAGTTCATTGTTCAGGATGATCCCATACTCCGGGACCACGAGAAAGCTGCCGAATGTCAGATTGATCGTCTCTGTGCAGGCAACTGCGTTACCATCCGCATCCATAACGGAGAAATGGCTGGTTCCTCCATCGGAGTTGAGAAAGAAACGACCGTATTTTTCCGGGGCCAGAGTACTCGTCATTGAAACGTGTTCTGCAATGTCGCGTGAGTAATCTCGGTTCAGGAGCCTGTCTATTGGCACCTCAACGAAGTCCGTATCTCCAAGAAACTCCGCGCGATCAGCGAAGGCATGTTTAAGAACTTCTGTTACAACGTGGACATAGTCCACACTGTTGTGCTGCAGTGATTTTAAGCTCTTTTGCGACAGAGTTTCCCACTCTTCCAGAGCCTGCAGAGTTTGCAGCAAAGCCACTCCTCCGCTGGACGGTGGTGGCATCGTGATGATCTGCTTGCCGTGAAATTTTGAAACAAGAGCGTTGCGTTCGGTCGGCTGATAGGCTGCCAGATCATCTGTAGAAAAAATGCCGGATTCTGCCGTGATCGTCTGCGCGACAGCAACGGCGACTGGGCCTTTGTAGAACCCCGCCGCGCCGTTTGCGGCGATGGCTTCCAGAGTCTTGAGTTGCGGAGAATAAAATTTGTCGCCGATCTGCCACGGCTTACCATCATTCAGGTAGAGCTTCTTCAGAAGTTTGAATCTTTCTTCATAGCCAGCATGACTTTTGAGTTTGTTAAGGGTCGTTGCCTGAACCTCCTGGTCATGTTGATCGATCGGGACACCATTTTTACAGAGATCGATCTCTGGCTGCACAAGGCGAGCGATCGGAATAGTGCCGTATTTCCTGGCGGCATAACAAAAGCCGGCAACGTTCCCTGGCACTCCCACAGCTTTACCACCTCGAACACTTGGTGGTTCGGGAGACGTATCATCTTCTTGCAGTGCAGTGGCGGTCGCACCGGCCGGTGCTCGTTCTCGATAATCAAGTGCCACAGCTTTTTGCTGATCGGCGTCCCAGATCACCATGAAACCGCCGCCACCAATTCCGCAACTGGCAGGTCGGACCACAGACAATGCGAACGACGTGGCGACAGCGGCATCGACAACGTTGCCGCCTTCGCGAAGAATACGAGCGCCTGCTTCACTGGCCGCCGTATGGTCCGCGGCAACCACAGCTTTTGAAAACGACGTCTGTTGCGCAGATGCCTGTTGAGCCTGAGTCCAGCTTATTGCAACGGACGCGGCTGTGAGAAAAACGATCCTAACACGATCAACGCGATTCACAGTGTCGTCTCCCTGAATCACAGACATACCCAACAAGCCCAGCACAGGATGTGCAGAAGCCATGGGTGTGTATTGTGAACAGAGAATGCCCGTATGTCGATCAGACAGTCAACAAGGCTAATTCAAGGAGCGTTTTCGTCAGATCAGTTCTTCGATCGGTCGACCATTTTCGATCATGTAGGTCGGTCGGCCCGATTGATTTGTAAACTGAATTCGCTTGTCAAAGTCGAGTACATGGAAGACAGTCGCCATCAGGTCCTGAGGAGTAATTGGAGTCGTTTTGGGGACGTCAGCTTTCTCGGCTGACTCACCCACGACCTGACCCATCTTTAGTCCACCACCGGCGAACGCCAGGGTACTGAGCGGAGCCCAGTGATCTCGCCCTGAAGAGCCATTGATCTTTGGCGTGCGGCCAAATTCTCCGCTGATCACCAGCAGGACATTCTCCAGCATTCCTCGCTGATCGAGATCTTCAACCAGGGCCGAGACAGCTCGGTCAACTTCCGGGCCGCGACGATCCATCTCCTGTTTGATATTGCTGTGCATATCCCAGCCTCCATGCTGCAGCGTCACAAAACCGCAGCCTGCTTCGCAGAGTCGACGTGCCTGAAGCATTTGTTCGCCAAGGCCTTTTCCGTATCGATCGACAACGCGAGGATCTTCGTACTTCAGATCGAATGCCTGCTGAGATCGGCTGAGGATCAAATTGAATGCCTGTTCTTCAAATGAGTCCAAGCCTTCCATCAGACCCTTGCGATCGATGTTGCGTTTCACATTGTCGATGCCTTCGAGCATAGCACGGCGGTTTGAAAGCCGCGATTGTTCGATCGAAAGAGACATGTTACGGCGAGCTTCACCGGCCGGATCGAATGGGCCATAAGCAGTCCCAAGGAACGCCGGGCCATCTGCGTAAATCCCACCAAGGCGAACGTAGGTTGGAATACCTGTTTCTGGATGATTGGTGCCACGAATTCGCGACATGATGGAACCAAGAAATGGTCGATCCGCCACAGCTCCGTTATCTGCCAGTCGATTATCGTATCCTGTCATGACATAGTGAGTACCACCAGAGTGACCGCTGTTGGTATGAGCGAACGATCGCACAAAGGCCATCTTGTCAGCCAGCCCGGCCATGCGTTCAAAATTGCCGCCGAGGGTGACTCCCGGAAGTACGGTTTTCACTTCGCCGGTCACGCTGCGGTATTCGGCGGGAGCCGTCATCTTTGGGTCAAACGTTTCGACCTGAGTTGGACCACCACCCAGCCACAACCAGATCACAGACTTATCAGATGTTCGAATCCCCTGCTCTGCTGCTTTGGCTTTTCGTTGCAGCAAGTTGGCCAGCGACAGACTACCGAGCCCCAATCCACCGACCCTGAGAAAATCTCGACGGGATGATCCTTCGCAATTGCGATGAGCCTTACCAAAATGAAAGTCGATCATTGGTATTCGTCCTATAGGCAGGGAGGAGACGGAGGATTGATTTACGCAGCGTCAGGGAGTGGACAATTTTATCGTGGTTTTTGCGATGTTTGCAAGACGTCGCGAGGGTAAATGTGGTTGTGGGGCGGAAGCCAATTGGGATTTTGAAGTCTGGATTTGGCGGAATTGGCCTCCAATTTCATCGACGATACGCCTGCACACTAATCTGTCGTCTTTGCAAAACTTGAGCATTCAAATGCAAAAACGACAGTTTGCGGCGTTCCGGTGGCTGTTTAAGTTACTCCGGATTACATCAATGTGATGATGCCTTCGAGAGTGCAAGGATCGATTGAGCCGAACGGATGCGAACGTCCAGGCTTGAGTCCTTGAGCAGCTCTTTCAGCTTTTCCAGAGCTTCTGTGGTCCTGCTCAGCCCTGCAAACTCGGCCGCCATGGCCCGCGCAGTTGGGTTGGGAGAGCTGAGTTGATTTACAAGAACGACTCGACCTTCGGTATCTCCCAATGTCGCCAGTGATACGGCCAGGAATGTAACAGACATCTCGTCTTTGGATGTTGCTGAAGTTTCTTTCTGCAACAAGGCTTTGACGAGCTTGGCATCATCTTTGTTACCGTGTCGACCGATGACCCACGCGGAAAGATTTCGGGCCGTCGTATCTGAAGACTGAAGTTGACGACGAACAAGATCCTTCGCATCGGGATCTTCAGCTTTGACCAATGCGGCCGCCGCCATGATCTGTAGGGGAATACTTTCAGACTGATTCATCGCTTCACGCAGCAAATTTTTGTCAGCGGTCTGGCCAATCTTGTAAAGGCTCTCCGCTGCATGCGTGCGACCTTTAGATAAGGGATTGCCGAGCACATCGAAAAGTATTTGCAGGCGGCTGTGATCACCAGCTCGATAGAGCTCTCTGACAAGACCACAGCGTCGTTGATCATCCTGTTCGTCTGGCAATCGCGATGTGAGGGCAGCGATAACTTCTGATCCCGCACCCGCATAAGTCAGCGCTTCAGCGGCATGCATGGCCGGCCAGAATTCTTCAGAAGCGAGGCCGCCGCGAAGAATCGACTTGCACTCAGAGATCAGTTGTGCGTCAACAGGCTGAGGCTGTGTTCTTGTGGAGTCATCACTGAAAACCGAATCGACAGATATGGCGAAGATCAGGAACAGTGGAAACAGATAGGTCGACACGTTCATACGATACTCCTGGTTGTTACATGGACCACATGGAAGGAGTGATGATCACCTCCGGTAGTTCAGTCACATCCTGGTGGATCGCTGACAAGATGTCTTCCGAAAGCCTTCCTCTGGCGAACGTCAACAAATTCTGCTCGACCTGCTCCAGTGTTTCCACGCCTGTCAGTACGGACGTGATTCCAGGCAATGTTAGTGTATACCGCAACGCAAGTTCCATTAATGAAAGACCTGAGTCTTCAGCAATCGATGTGAGTCGTTGTCTTTCCGGAAGGATGCCGCGAAGTTTATCCGGGATAGTTTCCTCTGCCATCGCCAACAGCCCCTGCAGATATACACTGCGGATGAAAATGGCGACGTTTTGAGAGACCGAGTTCTCTATGATTCCGCTGCGAAAATGCCGATGGTCCACGATGTTTGCGGGAATCTGCAGAGCCGAGGCATGTCCTCCTGAAACGAAATCAACTGCGGTTCCGGGAATATTGCCGCACGATACACCGAAGTGCTTTAACTTTCCCTCATCGCGAAGTCTTGCGAGTATGTCGAGGAATTTAGCGTCGCACTCTCGATGGAAAAGTACGATCGGAAGGCAATCAAGCTGCAACCGTTGCAGAGAAAGTTCAATGGATGCCTGAATCGCTGATTCTGCGAGTCGTGGGTTTGCAAGTTCCTCCGATGTGAGTGGCCTGACTTTCGTGACCACCGCAACTTGGTGACTAATGCCGAGTTCCTTCAGGGCTCGCCCCAGAATCTCTTCGCTTTGACCATAGGCTGCTGCCGTGTCAAAACAGTTAACTCCTCCCGTCACTGCCGCATCCAGGATAGCGACAACATCTCGATATTCTGGCTGCCCGGTCTGGTTGGCAATTCCATACGGCATCCCAAACTGAACTGTGCCCAGCATCATTTGAGAAAGTGAAATGCCGTTCCATGTTGTTGTCTGCATGGGAGGCCTGTTACTTCCGAAAGTTCCCGGGGACCGCCGTGTTACTATCGCATTCTTGTGATTCAACGACTCGCTTCATGCCAACACTGCTGTGGGAGTGCAGCTTCGAATGTCTGACGTGAATGCTCTCGTTGGTTCACCTGGTAATCGTCTGCCGTTTACGTTTACTTCGCAATCGGGACGATAACGTGCTCAGGGCAGCATCACAATCGGAGTTAAGTTGAGGTTGATGGCCATCAGGCATCAAAGAAACAAATGTACGCTGATGAGATGCCTCAAAGGCATGGTGGATCAAAGTGGAAAGCCAGAGCCAAGCATGCTTTGGCACTGGAGCACACATGGGCACCACTCACCGGCCTGCGGCTATCTGGCGGAATGCCCGGCAGTCTCAATGAATGAGCTGACGATATCGGAGGCGTCCGGAAGTGAAGTTCCGGGCAAGTAGGATTGGATTCCCAGCCCCAACCAGAATCACGCCCAGCCACTGAACTTGCCGGGCGGCGGCGGTAGGTCGGTCGAGTGCTAACCAGCATTCCCTGAATCGGGCCCTTTGGCAATCTTATACAGTGACTCCGCCTGCATCTTATTCGAACACTTCGGGCATTTTGCTTTCGCTATTCCCTTACCCTTGACGCCACCCAGTTTGGCCGCCTTGCGTGCCTCTTCGCTGATTGTCGTGCCACAGGACTTACATTTGTGCCCGCTCAGTTCCAAAGTGTAGGCCGCATCCTTTTGGTAGTAGATGAGTCCCTTAAGTGATTCGATACGACTCTGGTTCATAAAGCAACTCAGAGTCTCTGCCTTGTCTGACTCCGGAATTCCGTTTTCCGTGCCATTGAGTTCCGCTCCGAACAGCGATTTGAACTGTTCTGCGATGACTCGCCATCCGCTTATAGAAAACGACAAGAATGCTTGTTTTCCGCCATCAATGTCAATTGGCAAAAAGATGGCGATTCGTCCTTCGCCGAAAACCGGCACGCCAGCAAACATGGACTCAGAGACTTTCGCCACTGGCTGTACGAGTCTTACTTCGCCAGAACGTGATCCATCAACTTTTCGAATCTCAACGTTTTCGAGGTTCTCAAAGTTGCCGGCTTTTGCGACTTGTTCTCGAATCTGTTGACGGCGAACCAGATGATCTGCTTTTTTGTGGCCACCACCAAAGCTGAAAATCGACCGTTTCTTTTTCGTACCAGCAAAAGTCAAAATGTGCAGACCGGAGTTATCGAACGCAATATCCACTTCGGTGTGTTTGCCGGTCAGACTGCCAGGTTTAAGCACCAATGCTGCGGGAGACAAAACGTGGAACCATGCGTCATCAATCCATGACACGGTCTTCTGCACGGAGGCGGCTTCGACCTTTGCTGGGGGCTTCTCCTGCTTGTCTGCCTTCTTCTTCAAACCCGGTACAACAACAGGCTGTTTGCACTGTTTGCATCGCAGGGTTTTGCCAGCCTGATCTTCATTGACTCGAATCCATGCGCCACAGGTACACGGAACGAGTACTTGTTTCCGCAGTCGTTCAGCGTTCTTCTGGTTTTTGCGTTTCTTGCCTTCCTTCTGCTCTTCAACAGCGAAGGATAACAAATCATCTTCCCCGCCTCTGTTGCGAGAAGTCGCCTGAGCGGGGGTTGGGGCGTCTACTGCTATTTCGGCCGCAACAGCAGTTCTGGAAGGATTCGGCTCCGGGGCAGTTCCTGCTGTTTTGGATTTGCCCGTTACTTTCGTTGTGCTTTCGGGCTTATCCGGCCCATCAACCTGATTTACTTCAACCTGCTTTACAGGGGTAGGGACCACAGGACTTTTAGCCGGAGCCACTGGGGACTTTACAGGCTTAACGCCACTGCCGACTTCAAAATCATCCGCTTCAACGGAGTCCACACCGGAACCAAGTTTAAAGTCGTCGTTATCAACGATCTTTGCCGCCTCACTGGACTGCGATTCAGCTCGAGCTGGCAAAAAATCTTTTCGATTCTCGGCGGAAATCGTGCTGTAGATGATTGGCTGGGGATTGGTTGTGAGCTGACGGTACCGCGCAGCGACATCGGCGCGCATGAACTGGTTGCAGCTCCAACAACGTACCAAACCAGACCGGACCATTTCACCGCAATGCGGGCATGGCTCCTGCATGCTGGCTGACTTCAACGCATCCGGAGTAGCAGGTGCGACGCCAGACGATTCTGTCTTCTTGCGTTCGTAAAAGACGTGACCACACTCCGGGCACTGATCTGTGTCCGAAAGAATGAGGGATTTGCACCCCGGGCATGATCGAATGACTGTCGACATATCAGTCCGCGTCTTTGCCGCCGAATTTCCCGTGAATTACGCAACTTACGACTCTACGTCACAAGCAGGCAAACTCGATGTCAAATTCTGGCGATACTTTTACACTCTGACGTAACTTGCTCTGAGTAGAATCGGTTAAGAAGTCTGGTTAACGGCGACTTCTTCCTAGGAAACATCATGACCTCTAGCTGACCGTGTTGCTCGACTTTTTTGGATTGCTGTAGAAAAGTTCCCCAAAACGTTGCCTCTTTACATCATATCCGGGTCGTTTGGAAGAACTGTCAATGACTCTGCCCGATAGTTCCGTAAAATTACTCTTGGGTGTGTTGTTGTGTATATGTATATGGCCGGGTTCTGGGAGCATCGGCTCTTGCTCTTTCCTCGCATGCACAGAGCCGTTGGCACTCAAATTGGGCTGCATACATTGAAAAATAGAGTGTTGTCCCAGCATGTTTTGAAGCCAATTCCCAGCAATGATCACAATCCGCTGTTAACTCCGGTCCGGAAAAATGGTTTGCACGAGGAAGGCCCAAGGTGTGCAGGCTTTGTGGATCAGAGAAATGCCGGGACGAATCCAGCCATACTGTTCGGAAGTATGACGTAAGTATTCATGGTCGTGTTGGCAAGAAATTTCGGCTTGGGCTGATTTGGCCAATGATTTTGGCTGATTGCTGACTGGCAGAGAACGCAGGATGGTTGCGAAAATGAGTATGCAGAATCAGAAGATTGCAATTTCCGGTGCTACAGGGCTGGTCGGCGGGGAGTTAATCCCTTTGCTTAAGGCCGCTGGACATTCGATATTAACCCTGAGCCGCCGTAATGCGGGAGCCGGCTCGATTTTATGGGATCCCGCAAAGGGAGTCACTCCACTCGGGGCTTTGGAGGGAGTTGATGCCGTCGTGCACCTTGCCGGGGAGAACATTGCCGGAAGTCGCTGGACGGCTGCCGTGAAAGAGCGAATTCGCAGTAGTCGCGTCGACGGGACTCGGAATCTTGTGAAGTCTTTGGCTCTGCTGAAGTCACCGCCAAAGACCTTGGTCTGTGCCTCAGCGATTGGGTTCTATGGGCACCGGGGTGAAGAGCGACTTGATGAGTCCTCCATGGTCGGATCCGGTTATCTGGCAGATGTCTGCAAGGCGTGGGAATCGGAGGCTCAGGAAGCGGAGAAACTTGGTTTGCGGGTCGTGCGTCTACGAATTGGCGTGGTATTGAGCAAAAAGGGTGGAGCTCTGGCGAAAATGTTGCTGCCGTTCAAGCTCGGCGTTGGCGGGATCATTGGTTCAGGAAAGCAATATTGGAGCTGGATCGGTCTTAACGATCTTGTTCGAATTATTAGCTTTTGTATAGAAAACGAAGCCGCTAGCGGTGCTGTCAATGCGGTTAGTCCCAATCCCATGACTAACTATGATTTCACCAAAGCCGTTGGTGCAGTGCTTCATCGCCCCACCATTTTTCCAATGCCCGCGTTTGCTGCGAAACTGGCTCTCGGAGAAATGGCGGACGATCTGCTGCTGTCAAGTGTTCGAGTTGAGCCGCACAAGCTGCAAAGTCTTGGGTTTCAATTCGCGCAGCCAGATCTCACCTCCTGCCTGAAGCACGAGTTGTCGTGACCAATTTTCCTTCGAAGACGACGGCAACTCAGGACGTGCCTCAATGGCAGCGTGTTGCACTGCTGGTTGCCGCTCTGCAGTGCCTGATCTGGGGAGTGTTTATTCTTGCACTTCCCGAGAGGTCATCGATAGTCTACGGGTTAGCCGAAGTACCGACTGAACTCTTTCTTTGGCAGGGAACAGGTCTGGTTATTTTCTTGTTTGGTGTCGGCTACGCAATTGCTGCTACGAACCCCAGACAGCATTGGTCTGTTCTTTTGATTGGGCTAATCGCCAAGATCCTGGGGCCAGTGGGGATGCTGTGGTCAGTGATTCAGGGCGATGTTCCACCTCAGGTACTGTATTTGATTCCGATTAACGATCTCATCTGGTGGTTGCCATTCACCATGATGCTCAGAGATGTTTTCATGCATCATCGTGGGGAAGATTCATCAGCCCTTGACCCGGTCTCCACAACACGTCCGTGAGTCCGTTATTGTTTGTTGCTCGTGCCAGCACAAAAAGTAGATCGGAAAGTCGATTCAGGCTGATCAGCAGCGACGGATTAATCGGTGTGGTCGCATGGAGCCGAAGGACATCAATCTCTGCACGACGGCAAATACTTCTGGCGAGATGCAGTGCAGCGGCCGACAGGTTTCCTCCGGGCAGGACGAAACTCGTCAGAGGGCCAACATGAGCCGAAAAGTGATCGATTAGTCGCTCCAGTTTTCTGACATGGTCCTGACTGATTCGATTCGGCAGCGGATCCGGTTCGTTCTCGGGTTTCGGCACACAGAGATCCGCACCGAGGTCGAACAGAAATTGCTGTAAAGCCGTCAATACCGTACTGATTTCTTCGCCGGGACCATGAGCCAAGGCAAGTCCAATTGCGCTATTGGTTTCGTCCACCGAGCCTCCAGCGATGATGCGAGGATGTACCTTGGGTACTCTTTCTCCGCTCCCAAGTCCGGTTTGGCCTTCATCGCCGCTGCGAGTATAAATTCTGTCGATATGAACCATGATGTGTTCTGTTGTCCAGGCCGCGAGTTAACCTGACGGCATTATGAAGAGTCAAAGTTAAGTTTTCGCAGCAGATTTCATGAATTGAATTGCACCGGCAAATCATAGGGCTTGGGGCAAGGATTTCATGGGGCCTCTCCACGAACTGTTCCCAAATTGGCATATTCTGGTGATCCCATTGGCGGCCTCTACCGTTTCGCGGTGTTGGTTGACGGATGTTTCGTCCAACAACGCACTGGAGAATTCCTCATGTCGGAACTGGAAAAGCAGCAGTCCCCATC
Source organism: uncultured Planctomycetaceae bacterium (assembly GCA_903823635.1). Taxonomy (GTDB): domain Bacteria; phylum Planctomycetota; class Planctomycetia; order Planctomycetales; family Planctomycetaceae; genus SXXK01. Next base: position 1,220 of record CAIJTV010000112.1, on the reverse strand, counting down.
GCGAAAGCTTTCTCGCTACAACTATGCGTTCGGGCCTGTCGGGGCGGGGCTGATTATTGATGCGGTCGATTTTGTGACGTTTGGTCCCGTCGGCCTCGCGCTGGGTTTTCCGATCGGAGCGGCAGCCGGATATTGGCTGGCACGCAGCCTTCGACTGGAAACGAACACCAGCCTTATCTGCGCGGTGATTGCGGGGGTTTACTGCACGATACCTGGGACTGAGCTGTTGCCGTTGGGCACTCTGGTTGGTGCTCTGGTTCGACTGGAAGATGTGCCGCAGGCTCTGTCGAGTGTGAATCCCGTCGTAGAGGCTCCAGCTGCTGAGGAAGTCCGGGAAGATGACAGATTGATGTTGTCGTAATCGCCCGCTGAAAGAGTTGCAGGAAGCATGAATCCGTGGACTGCAAGTCTTCAGAGGCTCATACTCGTGGTGTTTCAGTGCCGCCTCCAAAGTTCCAGACACCTTTTTCAACATGTGTTGGGGCACTTTTCGAATCACTCATGAACTCAACAAAAAACGGCACTCCATTGCTGGAGTGCCGTCGAACAACTTCAGTTGAGAACTCTCGCTCTCTATTTCAGGGGTCGAACCACGGAGATCGGACGCAGGTAGTCGTTCAGAGTGTCCGGGCTGACCACGCCGCCGCCCATCCCGCTCTTGCCAACCCCACCGTATGGGACTCCGTGGACAATCACGTTGTGAGCGTTGATCCAGCCGTTGCCGGAGATAAACGCTTCCGCAACGCGAGCACAGCGCTGCAGGTCTTTTGACCATACGCTGTTGCCAAGACCGTAATCAGTATCGTTAGCCAGCCGGATGCCTTCTTCTTCGCTTGCAAATGGAGCGATAAAGGCGACTGGTCCAAAGATTTCTTCGCGAGCAGCCACATTGTTCAAAGAGCCAGCAAGCAGTGCCGGCTTCACATAGAAGCCCTTCTTGCCAGGGATTTCAGCTGCGCCACCTTCCAAAATCAGGTCTGCTCCGTCAGCAACACCCTTCTGAAGATAACCCAGCACGCGTGATCGCTGCTTGCTGCTGACCAGTGGCCCCATCTGGGATGCGCCATCCATCTGGTAACCGATCTGAACCGACTTCATCCGAGTAATACATTCGTCGACCAGGTCGTCATAGATGTCACGCTGGATCAGCCAGCGAGTTGCATCGCAGCAAACCTGTCCGCTATGGAATGTGATGGCCTGAACCAGCTTTTCTGCTGTTT
>CAIJTV010000111.1:0-1664 GCA_903823635.1 uncultured Planctomycetaceae bacterium | reverse complement strand
TCGAGTACTCATTCGCAGCAGAAACTTGCTGGCCAGAGCTTCATCCTGCAGTGCATCCATGATGGCTCCGGATTTTCTTTGATCCATCATTCTCAGGATGTCCACGACCAGGTCGGTATTCCCCAGAGTGTCCATTTCGCGGAGATTCTTCGCCGCAGATTCCGGCGGCATTCCCTCCATAAACTTGGCGACCTCTTTGGGATTCTGGACCAGCGGAGCAGCATTAGGATCCGCACCCGCTTCAGGAATATTGCGTCCTGTCGTGCTGAGAAATGCCCGCTTATTCTGCTCGAGGAGAACTCGATCGGCTTCCAACTTATTGCGATCCTGAACCACCTGACGTTTGTCGCTGTCAACACTCTCTTTATCTTTCAGCCAGTTTTCACGGTCGCGTGCCAGCTTCTCGCTATCCTGATTGACTCGCGTCTGTGTGTCGGCAAAAGCTTTTCGATCGTCTTCCAATGATTTTCGCTTGATCGCCAGCTCATTCTCTGTCTCTGTCAGCTTCAGCTTCTCAGCGTCCAGCGTCTGTCTGGCGAGTTCCAGCTCGGACTGTTCTTTCTTCAGCGTGTCTGAGTCGCCACTGAATGACGCTCGTTCGCGAAGCAACGATTCAGACTGAGCAGCAATACGAGCCAGCAATTCTTCCTTCGCGGCCCGCTGATCACTTGTCTGAGCCAGCAGGTTCTCGACATCCTGCTGAGCAGACGAGAGGTCGGCCAGAACAAGACGCTGCTGAGATTCAATTTCTCGTAGTGATTCTTCGCGTTTGCGAATCGACTCATCCCGCGATTTCAGGCTCAGGCCCATCCGCACGATTTCTTCAACCGTCATCGGTGTCGAACGAACCGCCACCGGCAACTGTTCATCGTGCCCGGTCGAACCGTGATCTTTGACATGCTCGTCAGAGTGGCTGTCGGATCCGTGAACCTCAGCCGTCTGATGCCCGTCTGTTTCCCCGTGCGAGTCCGCCTCAGTGTCGCCATGACCCTCGACAGGCGTTTCGCCGTGTTCACCAGCTTCAGCGTCTTCCTCGCCCTCCGCATTCTCAGCGGTCGTTGCAGGCGGAGCGGACTTCTTCATCATGAACATGCCAAGTCCGGCCGTAACGCCAAACATCACTCCGCCGTACAGCAGCATTCCCAGAATCTTCTTCATGACTCGCTATCCTGATTGAGTTCCATCTTGCGGTAGTAGGTCTGTACGGCTTGTTCCAGGAGTTGATTCTCTTCGATTCGCATCTGTGCTTTGCGATGCTCTGTCAGCTCTCGGTGGATCATCTCTTCCACAATCCTCAGCTCCGCTCTGGCTTCCTTGTGTTCCTGCAGAGCAATCTCCAGTCGATCGTCGGCCAGTCTAAGTGCTTCGTTGTCCAGTTTGATCTGATGTTTCGCTCGTTCTATCTGACTCGCCATCGATTGCAGAATCGATCCTGTGATGCCCAGCTTCATCCCTGCAGCTGTTTCTGTTTCAAAACGAGACAGTCTTAGTTCCGCCTCATCCCGTCTTCGTTCGGCCTCAATCCTCTCCGCATTCCTCGCCGCCGCTGCTGCTCGACAGACATCTTCCTGCTGAGCCCTCAAGCGGCGAACTTTTTCATAGCGGGAAACAAAACGTTTCATGGGAAGGGATTGGTTCTTGGTGCTTGGTTCTTGGTTCTTGGT
>CAIJTV010000110.1:0-6086 GCA_903823635.1 uncultured Planctomycetaceae bacterium | reverse complement strand
CTGGAGAGCGTCTTGAGAATCCGCTGATCACCGATCAGGACTCCGCGTCTCCGCTGATGCGTCACTTCCGACTCGACAATGTCGTTGTCCCGGAAGCACGTGAATTGGTTTTCACGAAGAGTCCTCAGGTTCTGGCCAGCACGGCGACCGGCGTACCAATCTTTGCCATAGTGCCGCGAGCCGAAGGGAAATGTCTCGTCCTGACTGTAAGTCTCGACAGCAGCGATCTCGCCTTTCGGACAGCCTTCCCGATCATGGTCTCTAACGCGCTCGGATGGTTTTCAGGGACGACAGGGGAAATCGTGCCATCGGCGAATTCCGGAGGCGTTGTGAGAATTCCTCTGACGGCAGCCGTGACTGAGCCGTTGCAATTGTCCTCGCCGACGGGAATATGGTCCGGACTAACGCCAGTGCCGGCCTTCAATGACGCAAGTGGCTCTGCAACAGCAACAACAGGGCCACTGAATGAAGTCGGGCTGTGGACTTTGACAGCTTCAGCGAACGTAAATTCCCCGGTTGCTGAGAACGCGAACTCCTATGCGGTTGTAGCCGTCAATCTGGCCAGCATAAAAGAGTCGGATTTGCGGCCGCGAGCATCGATCTCATCAACGTTCGGGAACGGATCACAAATGTCGCGTTGGTTAAGTCGACCGCTCTGGATTTATCTGACGATCTGCGCCGTGATTCTGACTTGTGTCGAATGGATTCTTTATCAACGACGATTCATTTCCTGACCCGACTTTTCCTCGGCTGCAACGGTGGGTTGAGGATCAGGTCCACGTTGTCGTCCACCTGACAATTCCGCGGGAGTCTTCCATGCTTCAAAGAATGAGTTTCGCCACCGTGGCTGTCTGCTGGCTCATCTGCTCAAGCAGCAGTTTGCTTTCGGCCGCCGAGAACATTGCTCCGAATATCGTGTTGATCATTACCGATGATCAGGGATACGGGCCGCTGGGACGACATGGGCACCCGTGGCTGAAGACCCCGCATCTGGATCGTTTGCATGATCTCAGTACCCGATTCACTCGGTTTCTTGTGTCGCCGACATGCAGCCCGACTCGATCAGCATTGATGACGGGCCGACATTCAATGCGAAACGGGATTACTCATACGATTCTGGAACGTGAGCGACTCACTTTGAACGCGGTCACGCTGCCGCAGATTCTGAAAAAGGTCGGCTACACCACTGGGATCTTTGGTAAATGGCATTTGGGAGATGAAGAGCCTTATCAACCTCACAACAGAGGCTTTGATGAAACTTTCATTCACGGAGCTGGTGGCATTGGACAGGCGTATGCCTGCAGTTGTGCCGACTCGCCGGAGAATTCGTATTTCGATCCGGTGATTCGCTATAACGGGCAGTTTGTGAAAACTCGCGGCTTCTGCACCGACGTTTTTTTCTCGGCGGCCACTGGCTGGATCTCAAAGACTTCAAAAGCCAAACAGCCCTTCTTCGCCTACATCGCACCCAATGCTCCTCATGGACCGTATCTGGCCCCTGAGGCATCCAAGAAGAGATTTCTGGAATGCGGATTTGATGAGGAACAGGCGGCTTACTACGGGATGATCGAGAATATCGACGACAATGTTGGAAAGCTGATAAACCATCTGGAGCAACAGAAGCTGATGGAAAACACGGTCGTTGTGTTTATGTCAGACAATGGCATGACCGGCGGCGGTTCGGGCAAGCCAAATACAGCCATGGGAAAGTCCATCGATGGTCTTGAGATGCGGCCATACAATGCGGGCATGAAGGGACTGAAGGGTTCGCCGGATGAGGGTGGAGTAAGAGTTCCCTTTTTTGTTCGATGGGACAAGCATTGGCCAGCTCAGGACATTGATCGCATCGCTGGCGACATCGATATTTTTCCAACGCTGGCCGCGATCGCCGGAGCTGAGCTTCCCGAGAATCAGGTCGAAGGGCGAAATCTGCTTCCTCTGGTTAACGACCCATCAACTGCATGGGAGGATCGCTATTTGTTTACTCATGTCGGTCGCTGGGAAACAGGACAGGAGCCGAACAATTTTCAGTGGAAGAACTTCAGCGTCCGAAATCAGCGGTTTCGATTCGTGAACGACAAGCAGTTGTTCGATATGCAGGCTGATCCGGAACAAACGACAAATGTTTTGGATCAGCATCCGGAAGTGGCAAGCAGTATGCGAAAAGTGTATGACGAGTGGTGGAAAGTGACTCGCCCAATGATGGTCAATGAGGGCGCAGAGATGTCAGCCACGAAACCCTATCATGAGCTTTACAACAAGCAGTTGAAAGACAAGGGCATTCCGGAATGGGAAGCCCCCTGAGTCTTTTCAGATCCCTGCCTCGTGACAGCAAGTGAGTACTTCGTAAATGTGGCCAATGCCGACGAGTGCTCAGTGATAAATGCTTTCTTGCAAGTAGCAAAATGGGAAGGACCAGTGATCACGAGAAACGTGGGTTAAGCTTTTGAAGATCAGATGCCGAAGGCGAGGTTAAGCTCCTGAATCGCGTCCTCTTCAGCGCGGGAGACTTTCAGAAATCCCAGAACTCCTCCGGACGCCTCCGCTACGGTCCTTGCGCGATTGACTGTGCTCAGGCGTAAAGCTTTGTAAGCTTCGGGGCTCAGAAATTTCTGGATGGCTGCGATATAATCTTTCCACGTGCGAATCAGAGTGCGATGCGGTCGACAGCAGAGCCAACCATTCAAGAGCACAAAGCCCGGCGAGTCCGCTCGCACGCCGACCTGCGCGGCAGCTTCAAGAATGGCCAGACGCTCTTCGTCTTCAATCCTGCCGTTTGACCATGCCACATGAACCAATGGCACAATCGTCAGGAGATTGAGTGACTCCGCACGAACGCCGCAATCAATGAGTTCCATTAGAACTCTGATATTAGTGATCTGCGTGGCCTGTCGAATATCGTCGAAGTCTGATCGATGAAGATGGGCCACCTGGTGGTCATCGCCAGATCCTGACCGGGGAACGGTCGCATCGTCTCCCTGAACGCAACTTTTCTCGGAGGACACTTCTTCAGACATTTCGTCTTCTCCTCAGTAAAGGGCTGGCAGACTCAGAACATCTGTGAGACAAATCCCGCGTTCTTATTCCGGCATTACTGCTTCCGCCGGTCTCCTCACCGGTTGCTCAAGCCTGTCTCCTGGCCTGTCTCCTGGCCGGTCTCCTGGCCGAGCCATCAAAAGAGCAGAACACTATTCTCCTGAGAGCAGACAAGCAGCGTGGAGATGCCAGTGAAACACATCGCTTCGGTGAACAAGATTTGCCACTGCCAATAGAACTCGTGACTATCCTTTTTGAACGATGGAGTTCAAAGAAACTGTGACTCTCTGGCTTGGGGATGAACTCTAGATCACAACACGGACCACGGAGTGCCAGAAACTGCGTCCACGTCGAACAATAGTCGGTAGATGCCGGGGTGGTTTCGTTGCAGCAAGTACGAAACGATTAATCGGAACGAGGCCATTACAACAGTCTGCAGGGCGGTTCATCCATCCCGTCCATCCGTGATGCATTTCTTCTCGAATTGCTGCCGTCTGAGCAACATGTTGCATTCTGGAGACGGACCGCAAATACCAGGAAAAGAGGTGCCGCTGAATAGCGTGTCCTGGGGCTGACTGACCGGGGCCCGTTTGCAACAGTCCGTTCAGCGGGACAATTGGAATGGCTGGAGTCGGGCTATTGACGAGTTCGTATGCGGGCACGAAGATGCCGAGCCGAATACAGTCACTGATCACCATCAGAGACACAGACAGTCCCGGGGGATAATCCCCCTTTTCAATTGACGAAACAGAATTCAAGGTTGGCTATGCAATACAAGTTTGAAGGCAAAAACGCGCTTGTAACAGGATCTTCCAAGGGCATCGGCAGCGGCGTCGCGCTCGAACTGGCGAAGGGTGGAGCCAACGTCACGATCAACTGCAGCTCAAGTGTGACCCAGGCCGAAGAAGTCGCCGAGCAGATTCGCCGACTGGGCCGAAAGGCCATTGTTGTGGCTTGCGATGTCTCAGACCAGAAGGCCGTTGAAGACATGGTCCAAAAGACGGTTGACGCTTTTGGCAGCCTCGATCTCTTCGTCTCCAATGCCGTTTACAGCGATCGTCAGTTGATGGTGGAAGCAGACATGGCTGGCTTTCGACGAACAATCGACGTCAGCATGTGGGGCGCGTTTTTTGGCGTCCGTGCGGCTTCACAACAAATGCTGAAGCAGGGCAAAGGCGGAGCGATCACCGTGATCAGTTCACCTCATGCGATTATCCCGATCCCAACGGCCATGGCTTACAACATGTCTAAAGCGGCCATCGATCACATGGCTCGCACTGCAGCCATTGAACTGGTGAAGCATGGCATTCGTGTCAACGTGTTTCATCCGGGCTGGATTGATACTCCGGGCGAACGAAAATTCTTTACGGAAGAACAACTTCAGCAGGGTGCTGAAGGATTGCCTATGGGACGCATGGGCAGCAGCGAAGAGATGGCTCATGGCGTCTGCTTTACTCTCAGCGATGAAGCGTCTTACATGACCGGCTCGACGTTAACGATGGACGGCGGAGTTGGCCTGCCATGGTGGTCAAAGCGAACCGAAGGCAAGCAGTAATTAATTTTCCGGGCCTCGATTTGTCATCAGTGACTGAACGAAGACCGAATGCCTACATCGCCATACACGGAAAGCAAACGCCGTCAGGTGAGGATTCTGAAACTCCGGACACCAGCGAAGTGACACTCTGTCCGGCCTGATCGCGGAGATGCGAACTGGTCCTTCCCAGCCCAGGAAGGACCAGTCGAGAATTTCAGGATGTCCAATCAAGCCAGGCATCCGGTCTCGATCTTAAACTCTCCGCACTGGTGGTGCTGAATGTGCATCCCGCCAAACTCCCAGCGCGACTAGCCAGAATTACAGCATGCGGCTTGCCTTTGAACTCAGGCAAGCCGCAGTTTTTTTAGAATCGCCTCTTCGTGAAATCGCCTAAGACTTGCGATAAGGCGCATTAAAGGCAGGTTTGAAATCCGACATCAGGCTCGAGTTGCTATTCTGAATCAGGAGGGCGCTGATGATTCCCAGTGTCCATGCAATGGTGAAGAAGAAATCATACACCTGAGACACAAGGTTGAGTGAAAGAATAGAGTACACGATCAGCAAACTCAGAAAAGCTGCCGGGAAAAGCCTATCGGGGCGCCTGCGGTGCAACGACCAGCAAGAGAACATCCCGGTAACGAGCAGAAGCACTAACAAAAATCCACCCAGCCAGCCCATACGCAGTACGATCAAAATATAAGCGTTGTCAACAAGCTTGAGCGCATCTCTGGTTTCCGCTGTCCCCTCCATATACGGTATCTTTAGGGGAAATTCCTTCGTCGCCTCAGAACCATAACCCACCATCCCTGCGTTCGTCATGGCTTTTGCGTAGGCCATCGGCAATAAGAGCCGTGCTCTGCTGGATGAGTAAACCATCGCGGTTCCGTCGACCTCAATAATTCGATGCCGTTCACCTGACTGTCTGCCGAAGAAATCGGTAACCTCGTAGGGCCAGATCAGGAAGACGGCAATGCTCGCAACAACGATAGTCATCACAGGCACTCGCAGCCAGCGAACGATGATCGCCAATAGAAAGACCCAACTTCCGAGGACAGTCATGATTGGAGTTTTCGATATTGTTGCCATAAGCCCGAGCAGCATAATTGGCACGACAAACATCACAAAGCCTCGTGACGCTTTAGATTCTCGTTTATCCAGCAGGCAAACGAGCCACGGAGAAAGCACGGCAAGGATCAATCCAAAATAGATTGGATGCATCGCGGTCGCATAGGCTCGTTTCAAATTGAAGCGAGACATATTTCGCGGAGCGAGTTCTTCCGGGCGTTCCCCAAAGACTAACTCAGCGACATTCACCCTCGTGACATTCTCGATCACGGCCAATACAGACAGAAACAACACGACTCCAGTTGCCCACTTCGCAGCGGTGACAAGGTCCTGTTGAGTTCTGATCGCGTAACGACCGGCGACATAGGGCAAGGCCCACTCACCGTAGGCTCGAAATGGCAGTGCGATCGAGAAGCCATCGTGCCACACGTCGGTCAGAATTTGAGAACCG
>CAIJTV010000109.1:0-7204 GCA_903823635.1 uncultured Planctomycetaceae bacterium | reverse complement strand
GTCGGACAAGAATGTCCAACCGACGTCGCCGAGGCTGACAGCGCACAAGAGCCATGCCCCTCAGAATGTTCATGCCATCAGGAGATAAATCCAATGACGGCAGAAAAGACGCTGTCGCCTGCGGCTTGCCGTTAAACATGATTGGCTACGGCCTGTCGCCACACTGGCAGCAAAACACAATGAGCCGCGAAAACGGGTTAACGTCGTCGCGGCTCAGAGGAGACCTAAAGATCAAATCGCGGGTTACTTCCGTTTGCTGACGGTGCTCATCGCGGTTTTAGCAACAGCAAAACATTCGCGGATATCAGCCAGAGGATTCTTTTCGTTCTCTTCGTATTCAAGAGACAACGCTCCGTTCGCCGGGAAGTCAGCCAGCTGCAGTTCCGTGATCACTTCTTCGACGTTCAGGTGCCCCTTGCCAAGAATCACACCCTTCGTCTTGTCCTTCATTTCGGCGAAGTCCTTGAGGTGAATTCCGTACAGTCGGCCCTTCAACAGGCGAATGACTTCCGGAGCATTCTGACCGGAGCGGATATAATGCCCCAGATCCGCACAGGCTCCGATTCGCTCATCGTGATTTTCGATTACACGCAGCACATCAATCGCTTTGTTGTAACGGTGCCCTGGACCGTGATTGTGAATGGCCACTCGAATATCGAATTCTTTGACCAGTTCGTCGAGACTATCAAAGGAGTCCAGATCCGGATCGGCCGAGATACACGGTGCACCGATCTTTTTGGCGAACTCAAAAGTCTTACGATTCTCAGCCGCGTCTTTCGTGAACCGATTTACTCCGTGACCCGAGATCGTCAGTCCAAGACTCTCCAGTTGTTTCTTCGTCGCTGCGATTTCTTCATCACTCGAGTTAATCGCCAGCATTCCGCTGTAGAACTCAACCTGCTCAAATCCCAGGTCTTTGGCGTGCTGCAGTGCTTCTTCACGCTTGTAGCCTCGCAGCGAGTAAAGCTGAATGCCCAGCTTTGGCAACGCGGAATCTGTTGTGCTGGCCAGGCCCACTCGAGTGCCAAAAGCAGCTCCGGCGGCGATCAGGGATGTTGTCTGAAGAAAACTGCGTCGAGTCTGAAAAGACACGGGATGCTCCATAAGAAGCCAGGGGAAGGAGAAAAAGGTCGGAGCGTAATTCTACGGAGCCCCGGCAGCCGCGACAAGCAGGCGGAAGCGAAGATGAGTTCGCACGTGAATTCAAAGCCTTCCCGCCTGCCTGGCGGTGGAAATCAGATTGAAGTACGCTGACGGATACTCAAACCGTCAACGCTTCCTGATACTGCCATTTGCGGATTTTCCTGATGACCAATCGCTGCCCGGACTCTTGTGAACACCGTGTTGCGAACGGCGACAATCAACAGTGCAAATTCATCGGAGAACTGCTCCGTGGACTCGATGCATCCGCTGCAGATGTCAATCAGGAAACCTGCGAAGCCTGTTGCCGTTCGTTTCTGCCGACACGCGATGACCTGAATCCTGTCGTCGCTTCTCTGTTGTGGTCTCGCTGTGAGAATGCCCTGACCGATGTGAAACTCGCGGCAGACTCTGAGATCACCGAACGTCTGACCACAGTGCGTAATCTTGCCGAGGCCAGTCTCCCGCTGGTTTTTGCGGATGAAGACGATCTTCCAATGAGCCCCGCGAGTGACGAGACCAGGGAGCGAGGTACCGTCGAGCAGATGCTCCAGATGTTGCCCATGCCGGAGTACTCGGGCGGAACGCTGAAGTCGTGGGCCTTGGGTGTCACAACAGCTCCGCGTCGCCAGCCGACACTGGAACGATGTCTCAGGAGTCTCCAGGCCTGCGGCTGGGATCAACTGCATTTATTTATTGATGGCGATGTGTCTGTGTCGGAAGAGTTTTCTGCTGCCTCCAAAACGATTCGCAATCCTGCGGCCGGGGCGTGGAGAAATTTCTACCTGTCACTCTCAGAGCTGCTGCGAAGGTATCCGGCGGCCAACGCACTGATGATGATTCAGGATGACGCATTGTGGCCAACTCATTTGCCGGTCCGTGATTATCTGGAACAGATCCGCTGGCCGGACGATGATCGCTTTGTCATCTCCCCGTATTGCTGTGCAGACTATACGGAAGAGAAAGGCGGATGGCATGAGTTCCGTGATACGTGGGTTTACGGCGCGGTGGCATTGATCTTTTCTCGAACGGCAGCGGAGGACTTTCTGGCCGATCCGATCGTGATTGAACGGTGTCGTCACGACTATCAGGCCGGGATTGATGTTGTGATTGGAGATTGGGCGAAGCGGCAGAACATTCGTGTGATCTTTCCAACCCCGAGTGTAGTGCAGCATATCGGCGACGTCAGCACTCTGTGGTCGACGGCCAGAGCGGTCGGGCTGCGGCGAGCCACTCGATTTGTCGGCGATGAATTTGTGGTTTCATCAGCCACTGAGCCGAAAGTTGAGCGGCGAGGCATCGTTTGTGGCTGGATCTCGACAGACCCGCCAATCGTTTATCACTCGATGGGCCACGAGGATCCCGGAGAATTCATGCCGGATGAACCGATCACGCGATTCGCGATGTATCTCTGGCATCAGACGGCCGAGGATATTGCGTGGCTCGACCAGCGTGCTCGCCAATTGCGACCCAGTCACCGGATTCTTCACTGCGTCAATGACGTCTCAGTCTGTCGAGAACTTGTGGCTCGAGGCGTCTCAGCGCACTTCATTAATCAAAATGCTTTTCTGGATGAACGGCTGTTCTCGATCCAGCCTGATGCAAGCAAGATCTATGATGCCGTCTATACGGCTCGCATGGCCCCGTTTAAACGTCATGAGCTTGCTAAGGAGATTCCGTCACTGTTGATCATTGGCGGTACAGTGACTCCGGAAGATTCCGACGAACACTTTCAGCGCATAAAGGCCGCTCTGCCTCAGGCAACCTTCACCTATGATGGCCCAAAGCAAGTACTGAATGAGCAGGATGTAAATGATCTTTTGAACCAGTCTCGGGTTGGGCTATGCCTGTCCGCCGTCGAAGGCACAATGTATGCGATGGTTGAGTATCTCCTTTGCGGCTTGCCGGTCGTAACCACTGCAAGCCTTGGCGGACGTGACTCGTGGCTTGATCCGCGATTTACGCGAGTTGTCGCCGATGATCCTCAGCAGATCGCCGCTGCCGTAAAGGATCTGATTGATCGAGACCTGTGTCCGCACATGATTCGTTCTGAGACGTTGATTCGGATGGCCGAACATCGCCAGCGTCTGGTTGATCTCGGCCAGCAGGTCTATGCGGCTCATAAGACCGGGCGAGATTTCGCGCGAGACTTCTACGGTGCGCTCACCAACAAGCTTGGTGAGTGGTGTTTGCCGCAACAGTTGATGTCTCGCCGAAGAAGACTGATGCACCCGGAAATGCGTTGACGCTTTTGCCGTTGATCAATTCCATCTGCCGGCTGCTTCACGTCAAAAAACAGACTACATCACCTCGGCGACCTGAATGCCCAGCAGCGACAATCCTGTTCGTATCGCACGAGCCATCAAGTCGCAGAGAACAAGACGGCTGATGCGCAGTTCTTCGGACTCGGCGTCCTGAACCGAACATCGATCGTAAAACTTGCTGAACGAATCCGCGGTTTCGTAAAGCCAGGTCGTCAGCAAATGAGGCCGATACTCCGACAACATATTGTCGACCGCGTTGCCGAACATCAGCAGTTGCATCACCAGACGACGCTCTTCCGGACAGGTCAGCAAGACGGCGGCACCGCTGGTAGCGACAGTGTTGCGATCCAGATTCAGCTTACGAAAGATGCCGCAGATACGAGCGTACGCGTACTGCATGTAAGCGGCCGTGTCGCCCGTTGTGGCCAGCATCTTGTCCCAGTCGAACACATAGTCGCTTTCGCGGTTATGGTGCAGGTCGGCATACTTGATGCCACCGAGCCCGACGATCTCGGCCACTTGAGCCCGTTCGTCGCCGGAAAGGATTGCCCCTTCACGCCGCCTCTCATCATTTTCGTCGACGATGCGTCGAGCCCGTGTGATGGCTTCGTCCAGCAGGCTTTCGAGACCAACCGTATCTCCGGAACGAGTCTTATATGGCTTGCCATCTTTGCCCATGACCGTGCCGAACGACACATGCAGCAGCTTCAGATCCGCGATGCCCCATAGTAGAGTTGTAGCGAAGAGCTGCTGAAAATGTTCTGCCTGGCGTTTGTCGACGACATACAGTAATTCATTCGCGTGCAGTGTTTCTCTGCGATACTGAATTGTGGCGAGATCGGTTGTTGCATAAGTGAATGCTCCGTCGGATTTCTGCACGATGAAAGGAGCCGCATTGCCTTCGACGAAAACACAGGTTGCCCCTTCGCTTAGTCGAGCCAACTGCTTTTCTTTGAGGCTCTGCACAACTCCGGCCAGCATCGGGTTGTAGTAGCTTTCGCCCAGGGTCAAATCAAACTCGATCCCCAGTCGCACATAGATTCGATTTAACGCTTCGAGACAGGCGGGCAGGAACTGGTTCCAGAGAGAATTATTCTCAGCATCGCCCGCGTGCAGCTTGGCCGTCTCTTCCCGCGCTTTGCGAGCGATCTCGGCATGAGCATTCGACATCGCCAGCAGGCTGGGATTTTGCTGCACGGAGGTGACAGTCTCTGTCGCAGATTTGAATGCTTCTTCCGCAGCCGTGAGTTGCTTCTTCAGGCCGTTCAACTGCTTCTTGATTTTCTCATCAGTCGCGGCAGCCTTCTCCTGGTGAGCCAGCAGGTTGCGAGCATCACCAACAGCCTGCTCGGTGGCCGGCAGCTTACTGACTGTGGCCTGGTAGTCCGACAATTGATTGACAAGTTTGTAAAGTCGAGCAAGCTCCGAGACGGCTTCGGCTTCAAAGGCCGCCTGATTTCGGAAGTGACGATACCCGTAGATGATCATTCCGAACTGTGTACCCCAGTCACCGATATGGTTATCACTGGTCACCTTGTGTCCGGCAAATTTCAGTGTGCGACAGATCGCATCGCCAATCACGGTGCTTCGCAGATGACCGACATGCATCGGCTTGGCGACGTTGGGCGATGAGAAATCCACGATCACATGGCGAGGCGTTGTCGCCGGTTCAACTCCGAGACGATCGTCGCCTGCGATCTTTGCGACTTGCTCCGCGATGAACGTATCTTTCAATCGCAGGTTAATAAACCCGGGGCCAGCCACCTCAGGAGGCTCACAGAGATCATCAATCTGAAGCTGGCTTTTCACGGCTTCAGCGATTTCGCGCGGCGGCTTGCCAAGCTGCTTTGACAGCGACATCGCAAAGTTGGCCTGGAAGTCACCGAACTTTGCATCCTGTGCCGGACGAATCATGTCCAGCAATGGAGCAACGTCTGTCACGAGTGCAGAGAGGGGACCAACAAATCGGCTTCGAACGAGAGTCAGCAGGTTCATGAATTCAGAGCTTCAGATCAGCGCGTTGCGAACAACAGCAGGACAAGGAAATGTTTTGGAATTGAAAACTATGGGATGTTGATTAAACGGATCTTCACAACCCAAATCGTCAGCGAGGGATTAACTGGCGTGCGTGTGTTAGTAAGGATCCCTCGCTCACGCTTCGGGTTGTGATAGGCACAATCAATCGCTCCCGTTTTCCCGATCAGTGACAAAGGGAACTGTTACCACCCGCTGGACATGTTGGCTTCGATGGCTTTTTGAGCTTCCGAAAGATCGGAGCCGGTATCCAGCATGTAGAGCCGGATTGCGTGTAACTTGTCCCCGGAGGCACGGGCCAGGCAATCGCGAGCGACATCGCATGGACGCGTTTTGCCTTCAAGACCCAGCAGACGCTTGGAGATGACCCAGATATCCCGAGGGCGCTTCGTGATTCTCAAGACTTTCTCTTCGGGGTAGTACTTCTGAGCCATATGCTCAGCCTGTTCAAGGCTGGTGGCCCAACCAATCATGATGTGGGCTTCAGTTTCGATTTCAAAAAGAGGCATCGCGGAGTCCCTGCGAATGGATGAAAGATCGCCTCCTGATGAAGCGATTGAATCTGCCAGTTGCCGGACGACGCCGTCGGATCGTCAGTGCCAAAGCACCTGTCGTCACCGCCGCAGAACGCTCGCCTGTTCCCGCCAGCGTCCGTAGGATAGCAGTTCGGGGCAACATTTCGACAGACGGACGATTCCGCAAAATCTCAAAATCGTGCGGTCTGAGAAGCCTGGATCCGGGTTCAATCCGTAATTGATCGAAAACAAAAAATCCTGTCTTCAGCACAAACGGAGAATCTCGATGAAGCCCATCAAGCTTGCAGCTTTCGTCTTAACACTGACCGTTCCCGCCCTGTCCATGGCTCAGCCGCCGAAAGGTGATCGTCCTGACGGTCCACCGCCGGAAGGGCGTCAGGAACGCCCGCGTGACGGAGGTCAGGACGGACGCCCACGCTTCCCAAACCCAGTGCTGGAAGCGATCGATGCCGATAAGAACGGCGAACTTTCGGCCGAAGAGATCGAGAATGCTGCGACTGCCCTGAAGTCTCTCGACAAGAACAGCGACGGCAAGCTTGATATGGTCGAGATGCGTCCCAACTTTGAAGGCATGGGACGCGGATTTGGCGGGCCTCCGGGGGGCGGCCCGGGATTTGGGGGAGGTCCCGGGTTTGGCGGTGGTCAGGGTGGCGGCGGAGTCGAAGAGATGATGAATCGCCTGATCGCCATGGATGCAAACAAGAACGGAAAGCTCGAAAAGGATGAAGTTCCCGAGCGTATGCAGTCCATGTTCACTCGCGCTGACAAGAATGAAGACGGTGCGATTGATAAAGAAGAAATGACCGCGATGGCTCGCGAACGATCCGGCGGCCAGGGAGCTGGTTTCGGCGGTGGACAGGGAGGTTTTGGCGGTCGTGAGTTTCTGGCTCAGATGATGGAACGTGCCGATGCCGACAAGGACGGCAAGTTGAGCGGCGATGAGATCCCGCTGTTTATGCGTGAACGTCTCGAGCAAACCGATACCAACAAAGACGGCGCACTGGACAAGGCCGAACTTGAAGCCGCAGCAGCTCGCATGAGCGAAGGTCGCGGACAGGGACGAGGCAAACGTCCTCCTGTTGAAGGCGAAGACGAGCCAAAGAGCGAAGAGAAGAAGTCCGAGTAAGCAGCCCGATAGACTTCTCAGCATGAAAGCCTGACACCTCAAGGTGCCGGGCTTTTTTTTCGACTTCGTTGACTGGCGAGCGGCAGGGCGTCAGCCCTCCGAGT
>CAIJTV010000108.1:0-1549 GCA_903823635.1 uncultured Planctomycetaceae bacterium | reverse complement strand
TTTCCGACCGCGCCGCTGAGGACCGCACCAAGTGCGGTGATCACTCCCAAGATGACTTCTGCTGATATGTTCACGTTTCATTTTCCGGCATCAAAAACAGGCTTTTTGGAAAACCGCACACTCAGTCTACAAACGGACTGATCTTTGCGGAATGCAAAGCGTCATGAAGTGCCAAAGCAACCCATAAATCCAGCCCTAAAACCTGCTCTTTTGTAAAAACGTGCGTCCCGCCGGTCCCATCCGTGAGATGAAAATACACGTCGGCATTCTTTTCCATGCCCATTTTTAACGTGGTCTGCTCGGTGTAATTGCTCCGAACCCATTTGTCCAGGTCATCTTTTGACCGTCGAACACGCAGATTCGCCCGCACATCAGTGTCCGAAACTGTTCCCGTCCACACCTTCACAGGCTTTTCATTCGGCGGAACCATTAACCAGAACGTCGGGAACCGATCCACTGCTGGAAGCGGTCCTCCGACGATCCGGTACTCTGGATTCTTGTCGATGTCGACGAACGTCACCGAAACGCCGGCTTCCTCAATCTGCTTTTTCTTGCCGGACTTCTTCCACGCCTGACATGGTCCGCACCAGTCTGCGGTGAACATTAGCAGGTATGGTGCAGCGATCGCCTTCGGTTTTTCAGCGTAAACGCCAGTGGCCGAGAAAATCTCTGGAGGCCCAGAAATACAACACAGAAGCAGAAAGACGACATTTTGCATGACTACTCTTTCTCTTCGGTGCTCGCGACAGCGTAAAACGTGTGACGGCCAAACGTCTGTTCAAACGAATCCCACGTCAGCAAAACGCGACCCTGATCACCGTAGGTCACGTCCCATGAATTGCAGGTATCGTAGACTTCCTGCCCGCCGATGATCCGGATGTCGTCACAGTGGATCGCATGGTTTCCTCCGCCTGAATCCGCTGAGGCAATCCCCTGGGCATTCAGTCGCTGGAACTTCGATCCGGCCTGAACAGCAACGATCACAGGAAACCCAGCAGCCAAAGCCGTCCGGAAGCCCTGCTTCGTCTGCACCGCGTAGCATTTCAGCCCACGATGCTTCAGGGCTTCCGCCTTGGCGTTCGAAGGCTGCTGCTTGGGGTAAATCATGTTCCATGGAACCAAGGCCTCTGGTGGGGCCCCGTGAGTACCGATGACCTTCAGTCCGCTTTCCAAAGCAGACCCGTTATCCTGCCCGCCGTTGATCAGCGAGTAGATGAAAGCGCCGGAGAGCTTCAGCTTGTCCTGAATACCTCGCAGGAATCGAGCTTTCGCCAAAGACCCTGATGCAGCATAGCCGTTGCAGCTTCCGAAGTTTTTTTGACTCTGAATCCATTCCTTGCCGAACACTGTTCGTCGCGGAGTTCTGTCGGCATTCGTAACGACTCGTTTGATGTCAGCGTCATCCCAGACCGGATGCTCCTGCTCAAACGTGTTGAACGCCGAGATGAATCCCTCCGGAGGAGCCAGAGATCCGAGTCGGCGTACTTCGCCAGTCTCATCAATGATCTGTTCGATTTCTTCAGACACCTTTCACCCCCAGTTCGGAAAG
>CAIJTV010000107.1:0-3847 GCA_903823635.1 uncultured Planctomycetaceae bacterium | reverse complement strand
GGAGCCATGCCCGGAGCCATGCCCGGCGTCATGCCCGGCGTCATTCCTGGCGCGGTCGCACCGGCGGCACCGTTGCTGCCCGGATAGGCGGCTCCGGGATAACCTGCTGCTGGATCACCTGAATAACCGGCCGCTCCGCCCTGCGGATTGGGTGAAGCAGGAACGCGAGGATTTGCCAGAGCCATCAACAGGCTTGTGAGCATTTCCGCCACCTTGGGGTCACCCGGCGACGACTTCACTCGACTATCAATTGCATTCAGCAGTTTTGGATCTCGTTCATGAACGGCATCAACAAGCTGCTCATCAGTCCATGCTGCAACGTCTTCAGGCCGCGACGGAATCTGAGGCTGAGTATTTCCTGCGGCCCCGGGATACGCGGAGCCCGGTTCTGCTCCGGGATAAGCCGCCCCCGGATACGCTGAACCGGGGACCATTCCAGCTGCTTGCCCCGGCGCACCAGTAGACGCAGCACTTTCCGCTCCGGTTGGCGGTGTCATTCCCGGTGCCATGCCCGGTGTCATTCCCGGTGTCATTCCCGGTGCCATTCCCGGTGCCATTCCCGGTGCCATGCCCGGCGCAGCTGGGTCGCCCGCTGGCATTCCAGCCGCCGCACCACCTGGAGCAGCGGCATCCGATGAAGCCGCAGAATCGGTGGCCGCCTCTTCCCCACCACCGCATCCGACGGTAACCAGGAGCATCGCTGGCAGGAAGGCGTCGATAAACAACCGCCGCAGACGCGACCGAGTGGCTGAAATGACCACAGAATTCTCCAACCGATGAACAGATTTCTCGCTGACAAGCTCTTTTGCTGAGCGTAAACAGACGCCAGCAGGCTTTCAAGCGGTACTCACCGAGCAACTTCGAATCGGCTTTAGAATGAGGTGGATGGCCATCGGACGGCAGCCAGTCAACCCCCAGGACTGATGGCTTTCAATCCTCGATGTGTGACAAAAAACATCATTCCGGTTCTCCCGATTAGACAGGGCTCTCCGCAGTGCTGCCGCAGGACGATTCCGGAATCCGGCCTTAAAATCAGTTTGACGATAGACGAATGCCCTCCTTTCCGATTAAATTCAAGTGGTCCGGTCCCGCGGACTCCCTCCTGATTTTCGTGTAGTCACTCCTGACTGCATCCTTCCCTCTGGCCTGAAGCGGTAACGATATGGCCTCAAAGCTGCCACTCGGCGAACACGTTCGTGGTTTATCTCTGTGCGTCGTCGTCATGACGGCCGCTGTCCTTCCGGGCTCCATTCACGCTCAGGAATCTTCTCCGAACATTAGCTTCGTGAACGATGTCGTTCCTGTGCTGACCAAAGCCGGTTGCAACGCCGGAGTATGCCACGCTAAAGCGGGCGGCGGCCAAAAAGGTTTTCATCTGTCGCTATTGGGCTTTGAAGCGGAAGAAGACTACGAACACATCGTCAAAGAAAATCGCGGTCGCCGACTGTTCTTGTCCGCTCCCGAAAACAGCCTCCTGCTGACCAAAGCGTCCGGAAAAACTCCGCACGGCGGGGGACTCCGAATCAAAGCTGATTCGCAGGCCTATCAGATCCTGCTGAACTGGATTCGTCAGGGGGCAACGTTCGATGGTGAAGTGGCTCCCAAGCTGCTTGCCGTGGATGTTCAACCCGGACGAGGCACCGTCCAGCGAAACACCGAACAACAGCTCAAGGCCGTCGCGAAATACTCGGATGGTTCAGAACGCGATGTGACCGAACAGGCTCTGTTCGAATCAAACGATAAGAGCATGGCCGATGTGTCCGATCGAGGACTCGTGAAGGTTCTTGACATCCCGGGCAAGGTGGCCATCATGGTTCGCTACCAGGGACGAATCACTGTCTTCAACGCATCCATCCCGCTGGGTGCACCCGTTGAGAATGTTCCGCCGTCAAAGAACTTCGTTGACGATCTGGTGTTTGCAAATCTCAAAGAGATCGGAGTTCCGCCTTCGCCCGTTTGCGACGATGCCACATACCTCCGCCGAATTACGCTGGATATCTCCGGCCGTTTGCCGACCGAAGAAGAATCACGTGCGTTCCTGGCGAACACAGCCGCTGACAAGCGCGATCAGGTGATCGACAACTTGCTGAGCAGTCCCGAGTACGCGGACTTCTTCGCCAACAAATGGACGGCGATGCTGAAGAATCGTCGCGACGACGCCAGCGATATCACGTCCAACTTCGCGTTCTATGCGTGGGTGCGAGACAGTTTGCTGGCGAATAAGCCTTATGACCAGATGGTGCGAGAACTGCTCGCGGCCACGGGTACAGTGATCGCGAATCCGCCGGTGGCTTGGTACAAGCGAGTGAAAGAGCCCAAGCAGCAGCTCGAAGATGTGGCTCAGCTATTCCTCGGTGTGCGCATGCAATGTGCTCAGTGTCATCATCATCCGTTCGAACGCTGGAGCCAGGATGACTATTACAGTCTGTCCGCGTTCTTTACGCAGGTGGGACGCAAACCATCGGCGACTCGTGGTGAAGACCTGATCTTCCACAAACGCGGCGTTGCTGTGGCCACGAACATCAAGACCGGTGCTTCGTTGAAACCAGGAGCGTTGGGCGATGCAATTCCTGCCATTGCCCCGGATGAAGATCCTCGACTGAAGCTAGCAGACTGGATGAGTTCTCCGCAGAACCCGTTCTTCGCCAAAGCCTTGGTGAATCGTTACTGGAAGCATTTCTTCCGACGAGGTCTCATCGAGCCGGAAGACGATATTCGCGACTCCAATCCGCCGACGAATCCGGAACTACTGGCTGCTTTGGAAAAGCATTTCATCGACAGCCACTTTGATCTGAAGTCGCTGGTGAAGGTGATCGTGCAGTCGAACGCGTATCAGTTAAGTGCAACGCCAAACGAGCACAACATCGCCGATGTGCAAAACTACTCCCGTTATTATCCACGTCGACTTCAGGCGGAAGTGATGCTGGATGCGATCGACGATTTGACGGGTGCCAAAACCGACTTCCCGAATCTTCCCGCTGGAACTCGCGCGATCGCTTTGCCAGATAACAGCTATAACAACGCCTCACCTTTTCTGCGCGTGTTCGGTCGCCCGGAAAATGAAAGCGTCTGTGAGTGTGAGCGAATTCAGTCATCCAGCCTTGCTCAAAGTCTGCACCTGATGAATGCGGCGGATATCAAAGGCAAGCTGGCAACGGGAAGTGGGCGAGCAGACCGGTTGTCAAAATCAGACAAACCGCCGGAAGACCGAATTCGCGAACTTTATATGGTCGCGTTTTCACGAGAACCAAAAGCTGAAGAATTGAAAGTCGCTGTGGATTATCTGGCGGAACCGTTACTCGATTCCGCCGGCAACCCTGTCGACGTCCAACGCGCTGGTCAGGAAAAATTTCAGGATCTGATCTGGGCTCTGATCAATACGAAAGAGTTTTTGTTCAACCACTAGAAGGCGAGCGGCAGGGCGTCAGCCCTCCGAATTGTTTTGTCCCTTTGCCACCTCCGGGCGCCGCTGCAACCTGTCATTAAAGTCAACCTCCGATATTTGATTAGACGAATAGCTATGAAGATCGCTTCTCACGGAATTCGAAGTCTCGCGATTGTCAGTGCTTTGCTGCTGAGCAGTCTGTCAGCCTCAGCACAAACTGTCTGCCTGCCGTTGCCTCGGCTTTTGACCACGATGCCGATGGGCGGCAAAGTGGGCTCTGAGGTTGAGATTGTCATCACCGGCGAGAACCTCGAAGACGCCAGTGAGCTGATCTTCACGCATCCCGGCTTAACGGCGAAACCCAAGCTGGACGCGAATGGTCAACCAGAAGCCAACAAGTGGGGCGACAGGCTTCAAGAGCATTCTGAATCAGGTTCAGCAATGCAGACTGTATCTGTTCGG
>CAIJTV010000106.1:0-2131 GCA_903823635.1 uncultured Planctomycetaceae bacterium | reverse complement strand
CGCCAAGGGTCGCCCAGTGACGGAAATTTTCGCCTGAAATCAATCTCAAGGAAAAGCGGACGATGCACGGCGGCAGACAGACTTTGAGGCCATTCTCCCAGCAAATCGTTCCCGGATTTTTCACTACGCTGCTGGCCGTGTTGATAACGGGATTGAGCCAGGCGAAAGCTCAGGAATCCAGCCGCCCTGATGTCGTGTTAACTGCTGAAGGTGAGGCTGTTCATTTCAGCGGCATGCTGTTCGACGGACACAATGATCTGCCGTGGGAGATTCGCGACAAGGGCAACTCTTCGTTCGATATTCTGGATATCTCCGAAGATCAGCCAACTCTGCACACGGATATTGCGCGGCTGAAAAAAGGAGGACTCAAGGCGCAGTTCTGGTCCGTGTACGTTCCGGCCGCTGCCGACAAGAACGGCGATGCGTTATCGCAGACGTTACATCAGATTTCGATCGTGAAGTCGATGGTGAAGCGATATCCGGAGACCTTTGAGTTCGCCTCGACAGCCGACGATATTGAACGCATCGTCAAAGCAGGGCGGATCGCATCCATGATGGGAGTCGAAGGCGGCTACAGCATCGAGAACGAAATCAGCAATCTGCAGCGACTTTACGACGAAGGTTGTCGCTACATGACACTGACGCATTCCAAGTCTCTGACATGGGCGGATTCCGCAACGGATGAACCGCGTGTCAACGGTCTTTCAGATTTCGGCAAGGACGTGATTCGAGAAATGAATCGTCTGGGAATGATGGTTGACCTGTCCCATGTCTCTCCGGAAACCATGCGACAATCGCTGGCGATCACTAAGGCTCCAGTGATGTTTTCTCATTCCAGCGCGAGAGCCATCTGTGATCATCCTCGCAATGTGCCCGACGATGTGCTGCTGCTGGTGAAGCAAAACGGAGGCGTCGTTATGGTCAACTTCTTCTCGGCGTTTGTAGCACCGACGGAAGTACTGAAAAAGAACAAGGAAGCTCGCGGGACGCTGCATGACGTGGTCGACCACATCGATCATATTGTAAAAGTTGCTGGCGTTGATCATGTCGGGATTGGATCGGATTTCGATGGAGTCCCCCGACTGCCTCATCAATTGGAAAGTGTCGCGACCTACCCGTTGATCACTCAGGAATTGCTCAATCGCGGATATGATCGTGCATCCATCCACAAGATTTTGGGTGGGAATATGATGCGTGTTCTGCGAGCGGCAGAGCATGTCAAAAATGAACTCAACAGCCCCTCGAAATAGAGTCGCGTGATATGGCAAGTCTGGATCTGGCGGATGCGGCGACGATTGTTCCGGGACAATCAGCAGAAGTCGTCGCCGATGGAAGAATCTTCGCTGTCTACAACGTGGATGGCGTTTTCCACGTGATTGACGGCATCTGCCCGCATGCTGGCGGACCACTCGGAAAAGGCACGCTGCGAGGCAATATCGTGACGTGTCCGTGGCATGGCTGGCAGTTCAATGTTTCCAGCGGCCAGCATTGCCTGAATCAGAGAATCTGCCAGACGGCCTACGCTGTTCGCATCGAGAACGGACGGGTGATCATCGACATGCCGCAGGCCTGATATCAGACTCAGCATGCGATCATCAGCAATGATTATTCGCCGATAATTATTCGCCGATGATTTTGACCAGCACTTTCTTGGAACGGCGTCCGTCGAATTCGCCATAGAAGACCTGCTCCCACGGTCCGAAGTCGAGCCGTCCCTGCGTCACGGCAATGACGACTTCGCGTCCCATAATCTGCCGTTTCATATGCGCATCGGCGTTGTCTTCGCCCGTACGATTGTGAGCATAACGCTGCGGTGAAGCATCGAACGGCGCGAGTTGCTCAAGCCACTTGCGATAGTCTGCATGCAGACCAGACTCGTCATCATTGATGAACACGGAGGCTGTGATATGCATCGCATTGCAAAGCATCAGGCCTTCCTGAATCCCGCTGCTGCGAAGAATCTCCTCCAGCCTCGAAGTGATGTTCAGGAAACCCATTCGTTCGGGAATGTTAAACGTCAGATATTCGGTAACAGATTTCATGGACAGAGGGCCAATCCATAGGTCAATGGGTGACATACAGCGAAGACGTGGCCAAACATTCAGTCGCTCAAGGCTCCGATATTGAGATG
>CAIJTV010000105.1:0-3163 GCA_903823635.1 uncultured Planctomycetaceae bacterium | reverse complement strand
CCGCGTCAGATAGACGGCCTTGGCGTAACATCCTCCTTCAATATTGAAGATTCCGTTATCCGACCAGCCGTGCTCATCGTCTCCGATCAGGCTGCGTTTGGGATCGGCAGAGAGAGTTGTCTTCCCCGTTCCGGAAAGTCCAAACAGGACCGAGGATGACCCCGTCTGCTTGTCGCAGGTTGCAGAGCAATGCATGGACAAAATGCCTTTGCTCGGGAGAAAGTAATTCATGAAGGTGAAGACGGCTTTCTTCATCTCACCGGCATACTCAGTTCCAAGCAGAACAACTTCCCTGCGTTCCAGACTCAGGTCAACGCTGGTGCGAGATGTCATGCCGGTTGTGTACCGGTTCGCCGGGAAACCGCCCGCGTTGTAGATCACAAAGTCCGGCTCACCAAACGTTTCCAGTTCGAGATCAGTCGGACGGATCAACATGTTGTGCATGAACAGAGCATGATAAGGTCGGGCACAGATGACGCGGACTTTGATCCGCGTATCCGGATCCCAGCCAGCGTAAGCGTCGACGCAATAAATTCGTGATCGAGTATTCAGGTAGTCAACGGCACGCTCACGATTGATGCAGAAAGTTGACTCATCCTGCGGAAAATTGACAGGTCCCCACCAGACGTTCTGTTCTGAATCCGGATGTCGGACGACACGCTTGTCTTTGGGGGATCGCCCTGTTTTTTCGCCCGAGTAAGCTATCAGGCAACCAGTGTCAGAAATGCTTGTTCCCGGTTCATGACGAATGGCTTCTTCATAAAGGCTGCCCGGAGAAATGTTGCGGCAGATGTCGTTGACCGTGATTCCATGACGTGACAGAGAGAAATTCTTATCCATGATGATTGAACTTTCGTGAGTTCGATGGTGCCGCCTCGGCGAACAATAATTCTAAAAGATGAGGAAGCAGAACTATCCTGTTTTTTCTTCTCGAGAGCAGTGCGGCATTTCTGATTCGCCTCGTGTGTGCCGACTCATGTGCCGGACCGCTCACCCAATCGTGCAGTGATGCACATGAGCTGGTCGGCGGGTACGTTCAGCGTTCCGATTCAAATACTCAGCAATCCGAATGCCACCCGAAAGTGCACCGAGATATGACATGGCTAAGAAGGCCAAATCGTGGTCAATGTTTTGGCTCGGTTCTCAGTGTGTTGGAGCAGTGGCTGAATTACTGGGCACTAGTGATTACTGGGCCGTGGCGGCGGCCGCTGCTTTCGCCTTTTCTTCTTCCTGTGCGGAGAGTTCCGGATTCGGAGCGGATTCTGCCTCAACATCGCCTCGAATCCAACTGACTCCTGCAGTAATGGATTCGAGATATCGGCTATCAGCCCATGTGGATTCATTGTGCCCAAGATTGTTGAAGTAAACTCGGCCTTCGCCATAGGATTTGACCCAGGCAACCGGCACGTGGTAGGGGGCGGAAGGTTTGCAGCGAGACATATCAAGGCTCATCAGAACGCGAACTTTTTCCGGCTGCCAGTTCTTGTACTGGTAGATCTCGTCTTTGATGGTGAATTCATTGCCAAACGGTTTCATCGTGGGATGCTCGGGTTCATGAACCGTTATTGTTACGGTGTCTCCGGCATTCCACGGATGGCCGTTGAATGTTCCTCCCACCATGTCCCAGTAAGGTTGATAGTCACCGTAAGTGTCTGCTGCTGAGTGAAACCCGATAAAACCGTGACCCTTCGCTGTGAGCCATTCTTTAAAAAAGTAGTCGCGATCCTGTTCTGTGATGGGTAACGAGCCTGTCGTGTAGAACATCACAATGTCATAGTTCTGCAAGTTGGCTTTCGTGAAATCAGCGGCGACATCCTGAGTACAGTCGACGGTGAACAGCCCTGTCTTCTGGCCAAGTTCGATCATCGCAATTTCCGACACCGCCAGTTTTTTCTCGGCTTCCGTTCCATCAGGGCGCCGTACACTGCCATGCATGAAGCCCTGACTTTGGGTCACCATCAGGATTCTGGATTTTGCTTTTTCACTCGCGGTCAGTGACGGAGATATCAGGGAAAAAAATGTCAGAGCCGCCAAACAACAAAGTCTCAAAAACAACATGAATATCTCCCGACCAGGGTGGTAGCTTCTTTTTAGTTCTCGTCAGAGGCCATCTGTCTCTGAAGTTCAGACCATTGTCTACTGAGCACAGATTGTTTTCCAGGGATCAGAGTCTTTGAAAGGATCAAACAGTTCCGCCAGCCCGGCGGTCGCGAGTTCTGATCCCGAAACGAATCTTCCCGGGCGCGTCCATCCATGCAGAGTGGACTGCTCCACACCGAATAATTCGAGCAGCAGCGTATCGAGACGTGCTTCCAGATCCTTAAAATGACGCGCCCATTCCGTGGCTTCCTCAAGCCGTACATCTTCATCCGACTGCCATCGCATTGGATGGAACAGGAGCGTGGAATGCGCAGTGACAAGCCGTTTCTGGCAGGCAGCAAATGGCAGCAAAGCGGCTGAGGAACACTCTCCGATGACAACTCCGGTCACTCGCAGCCCACGGACTCGCATCAGCGTAGCAAGGGCGAGGCCGGTATACACACTGCCACCGCATGAATCAAAGTACATCAGACCGCGGCTGTTACGAGGCACCTCGGCAACCTGTTCCAGCAAGTCGGCCTGACGCTCTGTCAGCTCTCCACAAAGCGGGATTTCCCAACGACTCAGATCGGGGCGATGATCACGTCGATACCACGTTGGTGAAGGTCCCTGATTCCGAATGCTCGGCACTTTGTCCGTTTCCATTATTCGATTGTTTCCAGTCTGTTAACGTCGAGTTAACGCACAAGTCGTCGGAAGGCATCCTTCTGCAACGAACATTCCAGCTTTGAAGCGACGTTGTTTGCCGCAATCGATTCCGCGATGATTGTGAAGGTTTCTTTGGCAGCCCGAGTTGTCTGTTCGAGTTCAGACGAGCCTTGAGCGGCATTCAAATAAAATGAGGCATAGCCGTGGCAGCCTCGCTTGGCCATTTCCTGAATGTACAAAGTTGTGACTTCGCTTCGCATTTCATCCGGGACTCTGAAGTGCATCGCAGGATGCACGTCAATTCCGGTGCATTCGGCTGACAGCCCGCAGGTGGCGGCGGCGGCGTTGAGAGAACTCTTGAGTTCCGCACCAAACTTCCAAAGCTGGCTGGAAACGTTTCGGCGGCGAGCTTCCT
>CAIJTV010000104.1:0-7298 GCA_903823635.1 uncultured Planctomycetaceae bacterium | reverse complement strand
GAGTCGATCGCACAGACACTGCCGTCGGTCAGAGGCAGTGAAGTGACCAGTTGCACTTTACGATTTGGATCTTTGCAGGTCACGCTGTCAGTCAGAATAGCGAAGCGTTCATGAGGAGCCAGCAGGACCTGTCGAACACGTTTGATCGCGGCTGAATCTTCACCTTCAATTTCCACGAAGACGGTTTCAGGATCGAGGAACCAGCAACTGCATTTCCACGTCGTTGGTGCGGGGACCGCGACGTCATCGACACGTACGGACCAGTTCCAGAACCCGGAAAAGATGGGCACTCCTGCCGCAGCCAGCATGATCTGTGCATCGCTCGAATGCCACTCCAGCGTGGCCACATCGGCATCCGGCTCAAGGCTGGATCGCAGCACCGCAAGGCACGACTGGTCGGATTCCCATGATGCCAACAGCTTCGGTTTCTCGGCTGGCGGTTTCTCCGCTGGCAGCTTTGCGCCTTTGGCTGGTTTTGACTCCGAATCAGTCTTCGCTGTTGCGTCGTCATCTTCGGCTTTTTTCTTCTTGAACTTCTTCGGACGAGGAACCTCTTCCGGCGGCAGTTCCTGGCATCCTTTCAGCAGTCGCTCGATTCGTTTTCGCCATTCTGTGCCGGAATTCAACAGCAGTAAATCCAGCACATGATTCAGAGTCGGATCGGATGCTTCTGGTGTGTCTTCTCCGGAGCGATGTTCCGAAGCTGGAAGAACCAGCATGGCCGTTCGTTCAATCAAGGCATCCAGACGCAACTGTGATTCTTCATTCCACAACTGCTGTTCGAAAGCGTCCGCCCAGAAAACGGATCGGGCCAGCGGAGTTAGCCAATCGGGAAGACGCTTCAGCAGTGAGCCATGCACAACACCTTCGGAATCGGTGCAGTCTTTCAGCACTTTCTCCAGAGCTTCTGAGCCGGACTTCTGAAGTGGCTGAGCCGTCTGCAGAGGACTCAATAGAAGACCGCAGAGCCAGCGACTCTCCCCGGTCAGAATCATCTGGCGAATCGGATCACTAGTGGAGTTCTCTGATTCAGTCCCTTCGAAAAGTCCTCCCAGAGTTTCTCGCTGCATGCCCTCTGCAAGAACAGTCAATGTTTCCACGAAGCGTTCGGCAGAGATGCGATGCCCTTCGCGAAGCAGGATTTCCGCCAGCACAATGGTTTCCCACGGCCCCGGAACGCCAGTCGACTCTATCAGCCAGTTAGCCAGAATCTCTTCGTAAGGCGATTCTTCGCGTGCCTTCTTGTTCTTACGTCGACTTCGTTGCGAAGAACGTTCTGTCATCTCATCAAGAGCCGCGGCGAGTTCACGTTCACGACCAGCCAGCTCGATGGAACTTTCCGACCACAACGCCAACAGAGCTCTTTCACTCAGTTGCTTGCGAATACGCTTAAGCGGCCGAGATAGTTCTTGAAGGAATACCGACTGAAACGCTTCCACATTATCAGCCGTGATCGCTTTTCGCAGATCGGCCGACATCTTGCGGCTGGTCGAGAAGGCTCGCAATGCTTTTCTGGACTTTGATGTACTTGTCACCATGATCGAAACCCATTCGGCAGAACTGCCGCTGAAATTGTCGATCCTCCGTGATGATTATTTATTCATTGCCGAAGCGAGAACGCCTCAGCGGCTGCGGGAGACTCCAGAATCTTCTCCGCCTGCCTTCTTCTTTTAGCGGAAACCTGCAGGCGTCGGCATATTCACCTTCACACGCAGCCCTGTTCGCTAAACACGAAATTATTCCAGGTTAATGATCTCGCCACACCACTAAATCGTTGTCGAAGAAAATCCTCCATCCACAACGATATTTTGACCGGTCACAAACGACGAAGCCTTATGCGACGCCAACCAGACCACAGCTCCAGCCAGTTCGTGGCTTTCGCCGAAACGAGCCATCGGAGTATGTCCAATAATCTGGCCGCCTCGTTCGGTGTACGAACCATCCTCTTTGAACAGGAGTGCTCGATTCTGATCGGCCGGGAAAAAGCCCGGACTGATCGCGTTGACTCGAACACCACGAGTCGCCCATTCGCGGGCCAGGAACTTGGTCAAATTGATCACCGCCGCCTTGGCCGCAGAATACGCAACGACGCGGGACAGTGGAATCATACCAGCCATGGAGGCGATGTTAATGATGCTGCCCTTTTTCTGAGCCAGCATTGTTTCGCCGAAAACCTGGCTTGGCAACAAGGCACCACCAACCAGATTCAGATCGAAGACGCCATTCCAGCCGTCGCGAGACAGTTTGCAGAAGTCGCTGCCCGGTGGCAATGTTGCATCGGGGCGATTTCCACCAGCAGCGGCGATCAGAATGGTGACCGAGCCAAGCTTGCTGATGATTTCATCTCGGCAATCCGTCAGTGATTTTGCATCCAGAGCATCCGCGGAATGAAACGACGCGACTCCGCCAGCGGCTTCAATCTCCCGAACTCGGGCTTGTCCACGATCTGCATTTCGTCCCACTACAGCAACTTTAGCCCCGGCTGCTGCCAGCGAGGAGGCCATGCCGCCACCGAGCACTCCAGTGCCACCAAGTACGACCGCGGTTTCGCCCGTGAGATCAAAGAGAGTTGAAGTCATGAGGTGATATTTCGAACAAAGATTTCAGGTGTTGTCTGATAAACAAGTGCCGGAGTACGCCCCGTCGTTTAACGGCAAGCCGCAGGCGTCGGTGTCGCTCAATCGCAGTCGCCTACGGCTTGCCGTTAAACGATTGCTGTTCTGCAAAAGAATCAGCACCTCTGCCGCAGTTTAGCAGACTCAGCCGCCAGTTCGAGCCTTCTGGAGTGCCATAAGCTGAGCCTTCAACTGGTCATCCGAGGGCACAGTGCCTTCCTTCTGCCGATTTCGGAACTGCATCTCCAGATCGCTGATAAGAGGCTGAACCTTCGCTAGTGGCCCCGGGGCCACTCGATCCGTAAACATGATGCCTTCGATATGGTCGTATTCGTGCTGGACAACGCGAGCATCCAACTCTTCCAGATCCATCTCAAACTGCTGGCCGGACAGGTCAAATGCGTCAATGACAACGCGAGTTGCTCGCGTCACCGGGGCGTAGATTTCAGGAAGACTGAGACAACCTTCCTGATCCTCTTCGCTGCCGTTGCGACGACTGATCTGAGGATTGATGAACACCATCTCATCTTCTTTGCAGTCTTTGTCGCCCGACGGATTGATCACAAACATGCGATAAGGCAGAGCCACCTGATTCGCGGCCAGACCGATTCCGCGAGCCGCGTACATCAGGTCAAACATCTGCTGAACCATATCCTCCAGCTCGGCGTCGATCTTCGTCAGTTCGCGCGACTTCCAGCGTAATGCAGGATGAGGGTAATGAACGATTTCCAGCTTGGCCATGACGATCGGCTTCAGAGGGCTTAAGGGGCTTGTTTTTCAGATGGACGCACAGTGCGTATCTTACAAGAAATGGAGGACGCTCCAATGTCGCCGGATTCGTGAGATACTGTCTTCCGGCCGAAAAACGCGGACCATATCAGCAGATTGGCGAAACGCGACGGTTCGAGTCACCAGTTTCCTGGCAATTGTCCTGCATATTTTGGCTACGTGCCTATTTCAACGCCCAGCCCCGGTTTCCCGCATCATCCGCATGATGATCTCGTCAAATCGATACGTCGACGGCGTCTGAGTGCAGCCCAGATTGTAGGTGTGGCAATAGTCGCGTACCGCCGACTGATGCTCGGCAAACAGCTTCTTGTAAGTCCGCAGACTGCTTTCCGTAACGGTCACCTTCCGCACGGACTCGGTTTCGACATCGACAAGTTCCGCATCACCCAGCAACGCCGGATCAGCCTCGGCCGGATCATGCAACTGCAACACGTGAGCATCGAAGCGGCGATAACGAAACTGATCTAATCCTCGCTGAAACCCGTTTTCGTCGAACAGGTCACTGACCACGATGGCCAGGCCCGTTCTGGCTCCTCGGTGAATTAAGCCCTGAACGGCTTTGTCCAGATTCGTCCCCTGACCGGTTGTTGGCAGATCCTCCAGAAACTTCATAATCGGCAGGATGCGAGCTTTCCCGCGAGTGACCGGAAGTTCCGCGATGACGCCATCCGCATAAGCCACGATCGCTATTCGATCCAGATCCGCCAACGCGATGTAAGCCAATGCCGCCACCAGATGTCGAGCCAGATCGAATTTGGATGGATCGCCAAACGCCATGCTGCGAGAACAATCCAGCATCAGATAAACATGCAGATCCTGCTCTTCCTGAAACCGTTTCAGCAGCAGGTCGCCGTGCCGCGCGTAAATGTTCCAGTCAAGATATCGCAGGTCGTCGCCGTTGTTGTATTCACGGTGATCTGAAAACTCTATCCCCGACCCCATCTGCGTCGTACGTCGCTGCGCAAGCAACTGACCGCGAAACACCCGCTTCGAAATAATCGAAAGGTATTCCAGACGAGTCAGAAAGTCGGGAGGAAACAACATTTAACGAGATCCGCAGGACACTCGAAGAATTCAAACGTTGGTCAGAGCATCTTCTTTGACGTCGGCCATGAGCTTTCTGATCACATCGTCAGTGCTGATGCCTTCTGCCTGACCTTCGAAGTTCAGAATCAAGCGATGCCTTAGAACAGGCAGTGCCATCGTTCGCAGATCTTCGCGAGCAACATGGTATCGATTGTCCAGGATTGCTCGAATCTTGGCTCCCAGGATCAACGCCTGCAGACCGCGAGGACTGGCTCCGTAGCGAACGTATTTCTTCGCGGCCGCAGAGGCCAGTTCATGATCGGGATGAGTCGCCACAACCAGGGCAATTCCATAGCGTCGCACGTCAGCGGCGATCGGGATCAGCCGAGAGAGCTGAGACATCTGCAGAATTCGCTCACCGGTGAGCACGGCGTTAGCATGGGGCTTGAAGTTCTCGGTGGTGCGATCGAGAATTGTTTCCAGATCGGAAACCTTCGGATATTTCACCAGCAGCTTCACAAAGAACCGGTCCAACTGCGCTTCGGGCAGAGGATACGTGCCTTCCATTTCCAGCGGATTCTGAGTCGCCATGACAAAGAACGGTTCTGACAGGCGATGCGTTACTCCGGCGACCGTCACGGAATGTTCCTGCATCGCTTCCAGCAAGGCGGACTGCGTCTTCGGTGTCGCGCGATTGATTTCGTCGGCGAGCAGCACGTTGGCGAACAACGGGCCCTTCTGGAACTCAAAGACCTTTCGGCCGTCAGCGGTTTCGGCAATGACCTGAGTTCCCACAAGGTCGGCAGGCATCAGGTCGGGCGTGAACTGAATGCGGTGGAAATCCAGATGCAGAGCATCCGCCAGAGTTCTGACGGTCAGTGTTTTGCCCAGCCCGGGCACACCTTCCAGCAGCACGTGGCCACCGGCGATCAACGAGATCAGCGTATCGTCCAGAATCTCTGTCTGCCCCACGATGACGCGGGAAATCTCCGACCGCAGCTTGTGGAAGTCTTTGCGAAAGTCATCCAGTTGCTGTTTCAACTGGTCATCAGTGCTCATATCAAAACCTGTCAGTGGATGAATCTCAGAAGCGGGCCGGCTTTGGTGAGAGAGTCTTATCGTGGCTTCGCCGAGAATCAAAACTATAACTGAAATGACTGCAAAAACGGCCCGTGAACCTGAAGTAGACCGAAAAAAGGCGGCCGAGAGAATCAAGATGGGTGGATTTCTTTTGTTTCCCACAGTGCAAGGTTTTGGTCCCGGAAGATCCCTTTCCCTGTCGTTTTAACGACATGAATCTCGCGGCCCGGGCCAACGGCCGCGGGTAAGGTCAATTTTTCCGGGACGGCTAATCATGGCCGAGTCGGGTCCGGCATGCTGAACGCCGGGCCCGAAAGTTCCATCAAACAGCGTTCGCCCAAGCTGGTGATTTACAATCTTGTTGACCGACAAGTTCGGAAATTCATCATCTCGTAAACTGGGTCGATCCGCGTCACAATTTCGTGCCAAAAATCAAAGGTCGGCAATTGGCTCAGCGGCGACAAGTTGTTGCGTTAGTTCACGAGGCAGGCCGGGTTGAAGTCTCAGTTGCCCCACATCAAACAACGTGTGCAACACCGTGGATATCAGATTAGGAATGCGAACAGGGCTTGAGGCCGCTTCGCCGGCATCACGAGTCGACTGGCCCACAACTTGTCCCATTTTCAATCCGCCGCCAGTGATCAACAGCGGTGCCAGCCCGCCCCAGTGATCTCGCCCGCCACGGTCATTGATTCGCGGCGTCCGGCCCATCTCACCACACGCCACCAACATAATGCGATCGTCCAACCCGCGCTGATAAAGGTCTTCGATGAAGGCCGAAAGGGCATGGTCCAGTGGCCCTCCCATGTAACGCATGCCTTCTTCCACGCCCGCATTATTTGCATCCGCATGCATGTCCCAGACAAAGTTTGTCGTCACCGTAACAAACCCACAGCCCGCTTCGCAAAGCCGGCGTGCCAGCAACAACAGCTTGCCCAGACTCTGAACATTGTCGACATAATTCTTATGGTTGTTCCAGCGGCGATGGATGTCGTCCGGACGCAGTAACGAAGCCGTGTCGTAGCGTGCGATCGTCTCTGGATGCTCCTTGGACAAATCAAAGGCCTCCGCAACTCCACCTACAATGGTGTCGAAGGCCTGTTGCTGAATTCGATCCAGCCCAGTGAGGACTCCTGATTGATCCATCGAACGGCGAATCAGATCCAGCCGCTTTAACAAATGACGCCGATCATCCAGTCGATGGCGATCAAACTGCAGTCGCATGTTCTCCTGAGCTTCACCTTGCGCGCCCGGAACGAACGGACGGTAACCATTGCCCAGAATTCCTGCCGAGGTAAAGTCGCCGAAATTTGTAACGGCTGGCTGAGCACTCTCGACGACCGCTTTCGGAAACAATGCGACATTGGTCGGTATTCCGCTACCCGGCCGATTCGTTCCCGCCACTCGCGCATACAAAGAGCCAAGATTGGCATTCAGCGTGTCGCGTCCAACGATCGGCTTGATGTCATGATTGCCATCGCCGGTAACAAAGGAACGAACAACGGAAAACTTGTCCGCCAGCGCAGACAGTTTCGGGAAGCTGCCTCCAAATGTGATCCCCGGAATCTTCGTTTGCACTTCACCGGTCGCACTTTGAATTCCCACCGGCGCTGTCATCTTCGGGTCAAATGTTTCCGTCTGGCTGGGCCCGCCATGCAGAAACAGAAAAATGACGGCCTTGTCTTTCAACACGGAAGTGCCGGAATCAGCGTGGGCTTTCCCATGCAGCAAATCGGTTAATTGCAAACCACCCAGCCCCAATGCCCCGGCCTGCAGGAATTCTCGACG
>CAIJTV010000103.1:0-4804 GCA_903823635.1 uncultured Planctomycetaceae bacterium | reverse complement strand
AGCCTTTCCTGAAGGACTGAGACGCGATTCTGTGGCTTGCTTTGACTGTAGAGAATCGGCTCTTTTTCAAACTCGTCTTCGGCCGGTCGTACTTCAGATGGGTCGAGCATGAATGCGATAAAGCTCATCAGAATAGCGGCGTGCATCTGCCGGATATGCAGGATTCTCATAGCTAACTTCCCCGCTAACAGGACTCAATCGAAGCAACAATTTTGCAAGACCAGTCGTCGATGCCAGCTCACAATACTACACATCAGCATGTAGATTTATCCAGCGTTGCAGCGGAGATTTCACACGTTGTCAGAAAACGCCCGAGCAAACACCGATCGTGGCGACAAAGGGCAGGAGCCAATCATGAAATACCAAGTGGCACAGAAGCAGCCGAGATGGTCACAAAAGGCAAACGTAGAAAAAAGAAGGACCCCGAAAAACTCAATGTTTTTCGGGGTCCTGAGGGCGACTTCGTAAGTCTGCGTTGTAATCAAGTACCGGAGGCGGGGGTCGAACCCGCACTAGATGTTACTCTAACTGGATTTTGAATCCAGCGCGTCTGCCATTCCGCCACTCCGGCGGGTACCTGAATTTTCCACCATGTCAACTCGCCACAACAAAGAAATCGTTGGACTTGCTGCTCTGTGGGAGGCGGAAACTAATCGAACAGGGCACCGTTCGCAAGGCGATGCGTCGTGGGAGTCCCAGTTTTTGACGGGCGGGACAGATTCCCTCGGAAAAACCGGTATCGTCGAAAAGTCTTCGCTCGGGAAACACTGACACTTTTCGCCAAACCACGGTTCGGAAGAGCCACCGTCACATTGTCATTTCAGGGGCATTTTGAACGGCAGGCTTCCGGAAGCGTGGCACGGAGCCTTGTGTCCGGTAACATTCCGCAACTCACACTGGCTTGCCGCGGACTTTGGGAAGACGGCTCGGATGTTCGGCGGCGTCAGGCGAGTCTCTGTCTGATTTTCATGACTCCGGAAGACGAAATTTCTGCAATGGCTCATTCCCAGCAAGCTGACGGCTCGGTTACTCGTTTTATCAACCACCATTATCGTCACTTCAATGCGGCCGCGTTGATTGATGCGGCCAAGGGATATCATCAGCACCTTGCCTCCGGTGGCAAGATGATGATTACTCTGGCCGGTGCGATGAGCACTGCGGAACTGGGATTGTCGCTGGCTGAGATGATTCGACAGGACAAGGTGCATCTTATTTCCTGCACCGGTGCGAATCTCGAAGAGGACGTTTTCAACCTCGTTGCTCACGATTACTACGAACGAGTGCCGCACTATCGCCAACTGTCGCCACAGGACGAACAGGATCTGCTCGATCGTCACATGAATCGAGTGACCGACACCTGTATTCCCGAAGGTGAAGCGATGCGCCGCATGGAAACGGCGATGCTGGAAGTGTGGACGGCCGCCGATCAGGCCGGCAAGCGATTCTTCCCTCACGAGTTTTTCTATCAGGTTCTTCTGAGCGGCAAGTATCAGGAGTTTTACCAGATTGATCCAAAGGACTCCTGGATGCTGGCAGCGGCCGAAAAGAATCTGCCGATCATTGTGCCGGGCTGGGAAGATGCGACGCTCGGCAACATGTACGCCGCCGCTGTGATTCGTGGTGACATCAAGAATGTTCACACGGTTCGTACGGGGATCGAATACATGACGTGGCTGGCCGAGTTTTATACTGAGGCCAGCATGAAGAATTCGATTGGGATGTTTCAGATCGGTGGCGGCATCGCGGGTGACTTCCCGATCTGTGTCGTGCCGATGCTGCATCAGGATCTGGGGCGCGACAGCGTGCCTCTGTGGGGTTACTTCTGTCAGATCAGCGATTCGACAACCAGCTACGGCAGTTACTCCGGGGCAGTCCCGAACGAGAAGATTACCTGGGGCAAACTGGGTGTTGATACGCCGAAGTTTATTATCGAATCAGACGCCACCATTGTTGCGCCACTGATATTTGCTCATGTGCTGGGCTGGTAGTTTTCAATGGAGCAGGAAACTGCGATCTGAATCATCAGCCGGAACGCGTTAGCGTCCGGTTTTTAGCCCAGAGACGCAGGAAAACCGGGGGTTAGTGCCCGGCGGCTGATGAAGCGACTAAATCAACAGCCCGTTAGCGTCCGGTTGATGTTGTGCAAGATGTTGCTGATTGAATTCGTAGTGCCGACATCAGTCGGCATTCGAGTTCTTCCTTCTTTGCAAACGAATGCTGGCTGAAGCCAGCACTACACGCTGAACAGCGACCAAAACACATCACAGGAGAACAGCAAAGCGTGCGAGTCCTTGGACTGGATATTGGTGGAGCAAACATCAAGGCTTCCACTGCCGATGGAGAATCCGTCAGCATCAGCTTTGCAATCTGGCAGAATCGCGATGGCCTGCGCGGCATTCTGAAGCAGCTGCCGCTTTATCGCGACGCTGCTCCGGATATCGTAGCGCTAACGATGACGGCGGAACTGGCGGACTGTTTTCAGACCAAGGCCGAAGGTGTTCAGTTTATCATTGAAGCTGTGCAGGGGGTCTTCGCAGGATCTCTGATTCGAGTCTGGCTGACTTCGGGCGAATTCGCAGAAGCAACGGATGCTATTGAGCTGCCTCAACTGGCCGGCGCTTCCAACTGGCATGCCCTGGCAACATGGGCGGGTCGAGCAGCTCCTTCCGGGCCGGCTGTGCTGATCGATATCGGTTCCACAACGACGGACATTATTCCGCTCATTGATGGTCTGCCTGTTCCCGAAGGTCGAACTGATCTGGAACGATTGGCCGCATCGGAGTTGCTCTACACTGGTGTCGGGCGAACTCCTGTTTGTGCGATTGTGCAGACGGTACCACTTGTGCCGGATGAAGAGAGTGCTGGTCCGGTTGGCGTCTGCCGCATACCTGTTGCCGCGGAGTTATTCGCAACCGCACTCGACGTGCATCTGTTGAATGGCGATGTGATGGCCGATGCAGGAAACTGCGAAACGACTGACGGGCGTCCTTTGACTCGTGAAGCTTCGCTAAACCGCCTGGCTCACATGCTTTGCTGTGACTCGACAGAGTTATCTGAAACTCAGTTGGTGAAAATCGCCGAGCACATTGCTGAGCAACAGCTTCAGCAGATTACCGTGGCGGTGAAGAACCGCTGCCAGTATGTTCGCAAGTTGGTGGCCGATTCGGGCGTGACAAAGATTCATGCCGTGATCAGCGGAAGTGGTGCCTGGCTGGCGGAACGAGTGATTCAGGAGGTTGGTGAATCCTCCTTTGCTGCCGTCCACAACCTGTCAGAAATGTTTGTTCGCAATGTGAGTCGTTCCGCTCCGGCCTTCGCGGTCGCTCGACTAGCGGCCGAACGCTGCCAGGACGATTTGCTGCCGATTGAGTCGCTGTATTAAGAGCACTAAACATCGCCATATTTCCCCCTCTCCCCCAGTTTTTTGCGGATGCTGCGTGGGGTCCCAAGGCAGCTTTCTCACAAAAAAATGGGTGAGAGGGCCGGGGTAAGGGGGCCGTTTTACAACGCTACCCTCAATGAAAGCCACCTCATCCGGCCTATCGGCCACTTTCTCCGCCGAGGGGGAGAAGGGAGTGTGTTGCGCACGGCAAATTTTGATCACAAAACGACCTCGGTGGATCTGAGTCATCAAATATGGTGCTGCCCAGGTAAAGGCTGAGCAACTTGACGATTGAGCATGGACCGCACATATTGCATGCGTAGACCAAGCCTTTCCCAAATAGCCTGCCCAACTGAGGAAATCGTCATGTTACTGAAACGCGTCAGCCTTGCCGCCGCACTGTTTTTTTCTGCGATCAATACAGCCACTGCAGCTGATGTTTGGGGACTCACGCCGGGAACTCCAGAACTGAAATCTGCCACCACTCTGGCATTTGGACCGGAAGACATTCTGTTTGTGGGCGATGCGAAGAATGCCACTGTGTTTGCGATTGGAACGGGCAACACCGAAGGCGATGCCGCAGCCGCCTCAATCAACATTGACGATCTGCCCACAGCAATCGCCAATGAACTGCACGCTAAAAAGGTGGAAGTCAACGATGTGGCCGTGAATCCTCGCACCGGAGCTGCTTTCGTCGCAGTTACAGCCGACGATCATGCAGCCCTCGTGCAGATTGATGGAGCTGGCAAGATTTCCGAGCTGTCGCTGAAGGACATCAAGTTCTCGAAGGCGACGCTGGCCAACGCTCCGGAAGACAAGGTCGTCGGTGAAGGTCGACGAGCTCAAAATCGTCGGACCGACTCCATCACCGATATTGCGTTCTTCGAGAACAAGCTATTGGTGTCCGGGCTTAGTACTGCTCAGTCAGCATCAACCGTGCGAGAGATTAGCTTTCCGTTCGCCGATGCCGACAAAGGCATTGGCGTTGAGATTTATCATGCGGCTCATGGTAAGAGCGAAGATTCTTCAGCGATGAGAACCTTCGTGGCCATGATGATTGATGGCGAACCAAGCATTCTGGGAGCCTATGTTTGTACGCCGCTGGTGAAGATTCCG
Source organism: uncultured Planctomycetaceae bacterium (assembly GCA_903823635.1). Lineage (GTDB taxonomy): Bacteria > Planctomycetota > Planctomycetia > Planctomycetales > Planctomycetaceae > SXXK01. The sequence goes on along the minus strand of CAIJTV010000103.1, from coordinate 306 downwards.
GTCAAGGAATTGTCAGCCTCCGGTGAAAAGGTCAAGGCGACGACCGTTGCGGAACTTGGCAATCGCAATCGTCCACTCGACATGATCAGCTATTCGAAAGACGGAGCTGAATATCTATTGCTCAGCAACAGTGCTCGCGGCGTCATGAAGATTACAACAGCGGGCCTGAAAGAAAACAAAGGGCTGACGGAGCCCGTGAGTGGTGGAGGTACCGCCGGTCAGAAGTATGAAACAGTTGAATCGATGACCGGTGTGGTTCAAATGGACAAGCTGAATGAGACCTCCGCATTGCTGCTCGTTCAGGCT
>CAIJTV010000102.1:0-1634 GCA_903823635.1 uncultured Planctomycetaceae bacterium | reverse complement strand
GTTCAACTGCGGGTGCATGGACCATGGACGATTTGCACGCGCACAACGTTAGCTCCAATATCGGAGGACTTACGTCCTGCCGCTCGCCAGGACCGGGCGAACGGAGCGACGTCAGTCGCCCGATCCGTGCTTTCCCCCCGGCGAGCGGCAGGGCAATGTGGGAATTTTGGATTTTGGATTGCAGGTCTGCGTTCAATCAAAAATCGGCAATCGAAAATCCAAAATCGTAACTCGCCGTTGTTGTTTCCGGTCCAGTAGCATTGCACTGCCGGAAATACGCTTTCCTCGACTCCAAACAGCACCAGAACAATGTTATGTTGGCGTCTATGAGCACTGCCGCCATCCGTATAATGACCGAGAATGATCTGTCCGCCGCATTGATGCTGAGCACATCAGTGGGCTGGAATCAGATCGCGGCCGACTGGAAGCGAATGCTGCTGCTGGAACCTGGCGGATGTTTTGTTGCGGGGCTGAACGGCGAAGTTGTCGGTACAGCGCTGTGCTGTACATTCGGATGTGTCGCATGGTTAGCCATGGTGATCGTCCGCGAAGATCAACGCGGCTGCGGATTGGGTCGAGAACTCGTGCGGACCGGCTTGGAGTATGCTCAACAGCAAGGCGTCAAAACAGTTCGCCTCGATGCGACTCCTTTGGGAGAAGCGGTGTATTCGAAACTTGGATTTGTTCCTCAGTTTGAACTCGCAAGGATGGGAGGAACCGTCTCGCCTTCAGCTGAGTCCTCTTCAACGACTCATAGGATTTTGAGTGCAACAGCAGCCCAATTCGAGGAGATCATCGCTCTGGATCAGGACGGCACACGGACCGAACGAGGGAAACTGTTACGACGGCTCTTCAGCGAATGGAGTCCCATGATTGCCATCTCATCATCAGGGCAGATCGATGGATTTCTCGCATCACGACAAGGCCGACTCTCGACGCAGTACGGCCCGATGTCCGGCGATGATGCCGCGGCCGTGGATCTATTGAGGCATGCCCTGACGAACTCCTGCGGTCAGCCAGTGATCGCCGATATTCCCGTGCATCGCGAATCTCTGCTGCAGGTGGCTCGCGAGTTTGGACTGACCCAACAGCGAACGTTGCTCCGCATGTGCTTTGGCGATCCGGTTCAAGAATCACCACAGCGTTTTCATCTCAGCTACGGCGGAGAGTTTGGTTGAGGGTATGGCGGATGGTCAGGAAATCGCGGAGATCATTATCAGGGACGCCATGAACCCGAAGGAATTGCCACCGGATCGACTCATAGGAATGAGGATCGTTGCAACCCCAATCGTCCTTACCGGCGGGATACAGTTCTCATCAGAGTAGCTCTGCAACGGCTGTCCGCGTCGTTCGCCGGAAACATAACTAGAATGCAGCCCCGTTCTCAACTGAAATTACCGGACTGCTTAGACCGAAAATCGTTTAAGAACGGGGCTGCAAACTGATATCAACAACCCAGTGCCGCAGCAGATTGCTCCGGCCACTGACAGGCCACTGTTTCTAGAGGCTGTTTCAAAACCTGATTTGTAGCAATTTCAATGGCATGAGATTTGAAGTTGATTGAGAGCGAAAGGAGTAGCTCTCATGTTAATCAGCCTGTCCTCATGGCCGAAACGACGTCGGCCGAATACGAC
>CAIJTV010000101.1:0-4131 GCA_903823635.1 uncultured Planctomycetaceae bacterium | reverse complement strand
GTTGAACCGCCACCCAGTGCCGCGGCATTGGCTTTTACGGTTGCTTCGTCTTCACAGTGAGCACAGATTGGCAAAGTTGTCTCGGCGAAGATTCTTTCCAACGCAGCCTGGCTGTCGACGAGCAGATCACCGGTGCTGGAGCCGATAAAGATCTTGATGCCTGGTGTTCGTTGAGCAGCCTTCAGGACATCAATATTGTCCGGAGTGGCTCCGATGTAAAAGCCGTAATTGACCAGACATTTCTCTGCGGCAATTGCAAGCTTGTCTTCCAGCGCCTGCAGAGTTGTCGTCGTTGGCTTGGTATTCGGCATTTCGAGGAATGACGTGATTCCGCCCCGCGCACAGGCGCGTGTGGCTGTAGTTAAGTCTTCCTTGTGAGTCAGCCCTGGCTCGCGGAAGTGGACCTGATCATCAATGACTCCGGGAATCAAATGCAGACCCGCTGCGTCGACGACTTCATCAGCGGTTGTTGAATCCGCGGCGTCCAGAGCAACAATCGTTTGGCCGTCAATCAGAACATTGATGCGTTCGATCGCGTCAGGCAGGATGACGGTTGCGTTACGAATCAGAGTTTTCATAAGTGGCTTTCAGAGCACTTTCAGATAAATCACTTTGGAATCACCATCACCGTAGAACTCTGGCAGTTCTGCAGCTTTCACGTATTCACATCGTTCGTAAAAACTTCGTGTGGGCAGATAGTCGGGCCGTCCGGATGTCTCGACATAGATTCGTCGACCTTCTCGACTGCGAATCAGTTGTTCGGTCAGAGTCATGAGCCATCGCCCGATGCCGTTTTTCTGTTCATCGCGATGCACAGCAATCCAGTAAACATCGTAACTGCTGGCTGTACAGGCGATCGGACCGTAGCACGAATACCCAATCGCCTTGCCATCAAACTCTACGAAGGCAAAGAAATACCCGGAGGCATCTCCGCGTCGCAGTCGTTCTTCAACCAGCTCAACGGCGACATCAACTTCAGGGGGGTGAAAAAACCCTGTCGACTCCACGATTTCCCGAACGCGAGTAACGTCCGCCTCGATGACGTCGTATCGCAGCGTCAGGTGCCGTTCACCAGAGACAATTTGTAGAGGAGGAAAACTCATGGATCCGCTTTACACGACAATCTGGATGATTCGCTGTGAAGCTAACGCGAAAAAAAGTTCACGAATGATAATGCGTGCAATGTCTTAATTGAAACCGGCCGACGAAACTTTGCCATGAAGTTCCGCCATTTGCCCCATCCTGCGCCGGAGAAGTTGTCCGAAGGCGACAGGCGATGACTCGCCACGAAAGTTTTGGTTTGGCATTAACGCGGCTAGAACCTTTCCTTTCGAACAGACCGTTTGATGTCGCTGATGTCGATCATCAGGAAATCCTCCAGGTAGTCTTCCGCTTCGTTCCCTTTCGTCTGTTCGCTGTCCTGAGAAGTCTTTTCGGAGAACGTTGTCGATTGGAGCTTTTCCGGACGAGGCTTTTTCGCCGCAATCTTCGTCAGCTTTGCTGTTTTCCTGCGGATCGCGCCGAGCGGTTCTGGCTGGTCGAACTGCCGCAGGAATTCCTCGCTGTCGATGCAGGTTGCCTTCCTGCGACCGGCCGCTTTGTGGAGTCGGTGATCGCTGGAAACAATCAGGATCTGTCGGGGGCTGCTATGCGTCTCCAGGATCAGTTCGATTTCAGCATCGGCGTCTCGCCCCTCGCGTGAGAATCGTACCGCGAGCGGGGAACGAGGTAGCGGCGGACCGTTATCAGGATCGCGGGGCACCGCCATGTGGGCATCGAACACCACCAGAGCATCTGCGGCAATCTGTTCATCCAGAACGGCCGCAGTCTGATTCAGAAGGCGATTGCGATTTCGCTCCAGTTCTCCCGGTCCATACTCTGAGCGGCCCAGGCCTGCGGCATGCATCAGGTTATATCCATCGATCACCAAATACAGTCGGGCCATCGAGTTACCTCAGATTTGCAGCGACAACCATTTTGTGCCGATGATCATGACGATAACAATCACCCAGGCAATCAGGAAACCCACCGTACCGCCCGCCGTGGGCCCAGGAAACTGAAATCCGAAAAAGGACACTGCAGGAACCAGTTCAGCATCTTCCGGCGGAGTGTACTGATCTGCGTATTCTGATTCGTCCGGGGAAACTCGTGTGCGGATAACACGGTAAAAATGTTCGAGCTGATCATCCTGCTGCGGATCAGTCAGAATTGAAGCGATAACACCACAGGCCAGTCCGCCGGAAAGAATACAGGCGATCTTCCATGCGTCGATCATGACGAGTCCGGTCGGCTCCTGCAGAAACATCAGCTCTGAAAAGCCCGGTAATGTCTTTTGAATTTCTTCAGGATAGTACCCGCAGAGAATCCCCAGGAACGCGGACGTGAGTGTCGTGGTCCAGACAGAGATGGTATTCCAGCGGACCCACACGAGTCCCATCCACATGCTGATACCGATCACAGCTGGTGTCTTGATCACCAACTTTAACACATCGGTAATGTCTGTGAATGTCGTTTGCAGCATCAGGGCGACAGCAACCAGCAAGGGTCCGCAGAGTCTTCCCACGGCAAGGTAATGAGCCGGTTCGTAACCAGGTGCGATGTGGTGCCGATAAAGATGTTCTGAAAACAGTCCGCTGCCCACAATCATTTGGGTTCCACAATGGCTGACGACTGAGGCCAGAACCATCGCGGCCATGGCTCCCACGAGCCCCGGCATGATGTCCGGCAGAATATCGCGAGCAGCGTAGCCCAGTACGCGGTCACCGAACGAAGCGTCGGCAAGTTTGGCCTGGGTGACTTCTTCAGCCGACTGTGTCGCAAAGTCACCGGAGGCAATGACACTCATCTGACTCAGAGCCTGAGATTGTTCGTGCGTCGCATTTTGCTGACGCAGAGGACTGTCCGGGCCGAGATACCAGAGGATGCAGGCCAGCCCCATGAACGCCCATGCCACAGACAGACAGCGTTTCAGCAGGCTGCCAAAGGTGAAGCCAATCCGCGAATCCATTTCTGTTCGACCGGCACCACACATCGTAATGATATGCGGCTGAACAATGATTCCGGCCAACGCTGCGATGGACAACATGCAAAGATAAAACGGAGTGAAGGGTTCATCACCAACTTCGACGCGTGCGTTTGAACTGGCAACAAAATCCAGCATGCCCGGCTTTAGTGATTCCATCGTGTGCATCACGCCGAAGCCACCGATCTTTCGGAAGAGGATCGGAAGCATCAGGCAAGTGAGCCCGATTCGAAGGATCCCCTGAAAGGCATCAATGACGATTGCCGAGCCCAGCCCGCCGATGACTCCGGAGAGAATCAGAACGATCCCGAGGCAGCAAGCCGCGATATCCTCACTGCCAACCTGACGCCAAACAACGACCGGAGGGCGGTCCGCGGAGGGCGGTTCTATGGCGGCTGCGATGTCAAACACAGGAAGCTGCAAGTGGACAGCCTGAGATACTTCGCTGAAAAATGGGTGGGTGAGAGTCACCAGCAGTCGCGCACCGCCAAAGAGTACTCCTGCCATCAGCACCACAGAAATGATCATTCCGTACACGGAATAGAGCGCGGCCGTGCTTGGCCCAAAACGCATGGCGAAAAAATCGGCCGTGGTGATGGCTCTGAGGCGGCGCAGCAGGGGAGCCACGATCCAGTAGAACGGGGCGATGGGAAGCCATAGAAATTGCCACCAGAGCCCGGCTAGCCCGGAACGCCACGTCGCAGCCATCACCGAAGACTGGGTATCGCTGCTGGTTCCTGACCCAAAGGCAAACAGAATCAAAAGCCAGCGACGAACACGTCGACCGGCCGTAAAGTATTCATCCGGGGCGCGCATCCGCATGCTCATGACCACAGAGATGGTCAGAATCAATAGCAGCGACGCCGCAAAGACAATCCAGTCAGCCGTTTTCATGAATTTACGATTCAGGAGTCAGCCTGGTGACACAGCGGACTCGTTTACGGGACCCGTCCCGTGAAAGCTCAAATCGGGAGAACTCGCGGCCCGTATTCTAGGCGGAGAGAATCATACCGGACAGCACCTCTGTGACGCACGTGTCGCGATTATCGAACATGCGGAACGGCCAAAGAATGCAGGAAAAGTCAGTGTGTGGTCAGGAAGTCAAGTTG
>CAIJTV010000100.1:0-2032 GCA_903823635.1 uncultured Planctomycetaceae bacterium | reverse complement strand
GGATGAGCCGCAGATTTCACGACCACTTCCAGATTCTTTTTCTTCAGGGCATCAAGGAACCTCTCGGTTGCGTTCTGCCCCGTCACAGCACCCGCCCATTCAGGCGAAGCCTCTGCCAACTCGTTTTCCGCCGGCACAAATGGTGGCGCCGTTTCTGTGATCGCCGTCAGACTATTGCCGTTTAGTGTCGCATAAACATCACCTGTCACTGTGTCACGAATCTCGACAGCAGAGACCTGGTTTGCCTCGAGGAGCCCGGCAATCAGGATCTCGGCATCAAAAGAAGCCCCTGTTACGAGCAACTCTGCAGATCCCGAAATAATTACTCCATTCGCGTCTCGGATGTCCAGACCATCAATGAGTCGCAGGCTGGCTGAAGTTTCAACCTCCACTTCACCATTCTCGTTCTCATCGAGTTCCTCTTCCGCTTCTGTGGGCTGTCCGCCCGGATTAATCCCCGAACGGAGTGCGTTGGATTCCTGCAAGTGCCGCTTCGCCAGTGACTGTTTTTCCTTATCCTGACGCTTATGAATCTCCTTCATCTGTCGATGAAGGCCTTCAATCGCCTGATGATTGACCGGCGATGTGGCGGCAGTTGTCTGAATCTTCCGGTTCAGACTTTCGCGTTGAGCCTCATGCTGCTTCAGAAGTTGCTCCAACTCCTGCTGATGTCGCTGAAGAGTTGTCTCCAGCGTCTGCTGTGGATTGGTGGTCTGCTGACCATCGCTCGTGCCTGCAAAAGACAGTAGCGAGGCAGAGAAAGTTGCTGACAGAAGCAGGGCTGACCATGCCTTCCGTCGACCTTTTCTCAAACTCATAACAAAGGTTCCTGTGTTGAATAGATTGAATGAACCGGACAGAGTTGCCAAGGACTGAGTGGTTTTCCGGGCTGGAAGGGCACATTGCGCAAAAGCAGAATGTGCCTTTCGAACCCTTTCTCGCCCTTTCAAGATTAGGTTTGCCGACAACCTCTAACCGCAGTGTTTCTCTTAAATTCGCAAGCTGCCTCTGCGGCAGATTTCAATCATCATGCCCGACTTGCAGATCCATTCCTGTGGCGCCCAGCTTTCCCTATTTCGCGGCCGGTGATCCCGCTCGGATGCTCTGGGGTCTCGAATTCGGCTTCGTGCACGCTCGCACACAGCATGTAATTGTTACCGTCGGCATTTACTCGGTGATGAGGGTTTTCACTCGGCCGCATCACGCGAAGAACGCTTTGAACGGTGACATATGCCGAATGTCGGCAGTCCGACAAAAGAATGCCAAAACAGGTGGAAGTTTCACTGGCGGTCCCTGTTGTTGGGTGAAATCAAGTTGCCATAGATTCTCAGGGCTACTCACCGAACGAGCTCTGGGCTTCCTGCTGCAACAGGTTGTCTCTGGATTCGCGGCATCGCGACCAGGAAAACCATCAACGGCCAATACATGTCACCTGACCCACCAGCAAAGCGACGAAAGAAAAGAGATACTGAGAGAGGCAACTCTTCTCAGCATTATCTGATCGCGACTTGCTTTCTGTCAGGTGTGGTCGCTGTCCTGGTTCTGCCGCTGGATAAAGTGCGTTTTGGAAGTGCCTGGGTTGCTGAAAGTGCAGGGCAGTCGGCTCCCGCTGAGCCTGATGATTACACAGAATCCTTCTGGGATCATCCTCGACCTTCTCGTGGTCATGTCGGAGGTCTGAGCAGAGCTGATCGAAATCGCACTGAGGACGACTCACGGTCGGACTTCAATCAGGTTTCAGACAGCATCTCGGATGAAGATTTCGAAGCACTAACGGACGAAAACGCTGCGGACGAATCAACGGAGCGCGCGGAGCCCCTGTTTGGTGACCGAAGATTAACCCCGCGAGAACGCAGTAATCGTTCGAGAAATCGAACGGTGAATCCAGCCTCGTGGCAGACTCAGTCACCTCCGGATGTCCCTGAGCCTCCAGCTGCCGTGTTTTCAGGTTCTGTGATTTCTCAGCCTGCTTTTCCCGCGGCCGGAGCATCATCAATCATTCAGCCGGGTTCAGCCACCGCTCAGAATCTAT
>CAIJTV010000099.1:0-1507 GCA_903823635.1 uncultured Planctomycetaceae bacterium | reverse complement strand
GGCACGAAACAATTCCAAACCCAACTGCCCATCAGAAGCTGAAACTGTCGCAAAGGACTCTTCTCGCAGATAGTTCTGAATAAGCAGCAACGTTTTAGGATCATCTTCGATAATCAGAATGGGTGAAGAATTCATGAAAATGTTTCGCTATCGGCAGTTTGCGGAAATGAGCAATCAAAGCTCAACCACTGACGCACCAGTGATTTCCCGAGTGGTCTTTGACTGAACGTAAGCGACAAGTCGGGTGTGATTCTTTTGCACGAGTGCCGCATCTACCTCGACAGTACCTGTCCCGTCTTTCAGTGGGCGAGTTTCGAGACTCTTAACCACCCAAACATGTGACAGCTTACGTCCACCGTTTTCTCCGCGCGGAACATCCACTGTTTCTGTGTCCGTTACGATAGCCACGTTCAGAACGTACTCAGAGTCATCACTGGCATCGGACAAAAGTGATGCAACTCGATAACTCAGCGGGAGACCAACTGAGCCACTTCCAGGATCTGCGACCTTGAGATCAATGCTGTGCCTGACAACCCTATCCAGCGCCAATCCGATGGCTTTGTCGGAGAGATCTTTGCTCGCCCCATTGAATTCGTAGACTCCGTTCACAATCATTTGCGGCGTGTAGACGCCTTTTCGTTTCATCGCGACAGCATCGTCCTGCTGCCGTTCAGAGAACCCCTTCTGACTGAACGGATCGGTCCAACCGAGTCCGTTCCAATAGTCAACGTGGAATGAGAGCGGTATGACATTGAGTCCTTCCACTGCCAACTCCGAGATGCGTTGAAGATTCTCGTCAGCCGGTGGACAACTGCTGCAGCCTTCAGATGTGAATAGCTCGACAACAGCCGCTGGCTTCCCATTCTTCTCGCTTCCATTCGCAGACTGAACACGGACAACAGTTCCAGTCTCCACAGCTGCAGCGAGAAGTGCGATAGAAGTAATCGCGACGAATTTTGACCGACCGAAGATCATGACTAACTCCTACTAACGTTGTTGCTTTGTTGTTACGGACGAATGGACGCTTTTCAGATAACTTCCAGGTCGAGAACGCGATGTTTCATTTTGTTTAAATGCGACATGACGTGCCCTGCTCATCCTTAGTTGCTGACCGCACTCTGCCTCGCCACAGTCTCACTCAGCGACCAAAGCGAAGCTGCATGCTGTACGATGCTGTTCAATGCAAGTTGCAAAGGAACAACAGGACAGGGCAACTCGCCCGGAACAACCAGCCAGGCTTTTGGTGCAGCAGCCAGAAACACCAGAGCCACAGTCACGGTACCGATGGTTGAACTGTGCCCGATCAGCAGCCGTCTCGGGATCCACTCGCGGAGGTCGACCAGGAATCCTTTTAGGATATCCAGGCATCTAAGCAGGTTCGAAAGGTCCTGAATCCCAAGCCACTGAGCCGTCCCGGAGACCAGCGGACTGTTCTCCAGAAACGAGCGGATCCCTTTGATTCTGTCACGTGAAAACTTCATCGTTCTGATGGAAACCAGAACGCCCG
>CAIJTV010000098.1:0-6325 GCA_903823635.1 uncultured Planctomycetaceae bacterium | reverse complement strand
GCTTGACGAAGCGATGGACAGAATTCGCAACGCACTGCTGCTGAGGAAGGATAATGAATCGCTCCGTTAGGCTCTCAGACTCCGCAGAAGAAGACATTCTGAGAAACGCAGTCTGGTGGGCCGACAACCATTCGATCGATGAGGCGATAGAATGGGAAGCTGTTATTCGGCGGCAGCTGCAGGAGATCGCATTTCAACCCGACAGCCATGGTCTTTCGTCTGAACTGCACGGACTGAAGTATGTCATTCGAGAGGCACTCATGGGGAAAGGGCAAAAAGGTAGCTATCGTGCTGTATTTTGTACCTCTGGCGACACGGTCGTAGTATTGCGATTGCTAAGGACTTCACAGCAAGCAATCAGACCTGAAGACTTGCCCAAAGAATTCAATTGAGTTTTGAGAGTTAAACATGTCATCCACAACCATCGATATTTCTCGCACTGGCTTCTCCTCTGAGGTCTTCGAACAGTTCCTCGCCACTCGCAGTGAACCGTCCTGGATAACAGACGCTCGTCGTGCAGCGTTTGATCAGTACCAGAACCTGCTTCAGAGTGAACTCGATCCTGAAGAGTTTAAGCGAGTCGATCTCCGTGTCTTCAACGCAGGGAAGTTTCGGCCGTCTGCCGGAACAGTTGATTCCTCTTCGATTTCCACACTGCTGAGTGACAAGACAGAGTTCGGTGGATCCGTCGCGCATGTGAACGGCCAGGTCACTCAGGCAACCGTCTCAGATCAGATTCGTGCTCAGGGAGTTCTGTTCGGTGAACTTCAGGGATTGATGACCACTCATCGCGAACTGCTTGAGCCGTACTTCATGAAAAAGGCCGTGCAGACCGACGCGGATCGTTTCTCGGCCTGGCATGCAGCATTCTGGACTGGCGGAACGTTGCTCTATGTTCCTCGCAACGTCGAAGTCGCATTGCCACTACACAGCTTAATCGCTCATAGTCGAGATGGCGTCGCGGATTTTAGTCACACGCTGATCATCCTCGAAGACGGCGCGCGAGCAACTTTGCTGGAAGAAACGACCTCCGCAAATGATGACATCGCAGGCTTGCATGTGGGCTGCGTGGAACTCATTGTCGGCCGAGACGCAAATCTACGTTATGTTCAGTTGCAGAACTGGAATCAGAAGTCATGGCACTTTGCCCATCAGGCAGGTTGCGTCGACAGCAATGCTTCCCTGCAGTGGACCGTAGTCGGTCTGGGCAGCAAGCTTGCTCACATCCATCAGGATATTAACCTGAATGGTCGAGCCGCAACGGCGGAAGTAAACGGCGTGACCTTCGTCAGCGATCGTCAGAAAATCAGCTATTACACTCAGCAGCATCACAAAGCTCAGGGCACTCACAGCGATCTGCTTTACAAGGAAGTTTTGCGGGATGAAGCTCGTGTCATCTGGCGTGGCATGATCAAGGTTGATCCAGCTGCTCAACAGACCGACGGATATCAGCGAAGCGACGCGTTGATGTTGAGCGATGACGCTCGATGTGATTCCATTCCAGGCCTCGAAATTGAGGCGGACGATGTCAAATGCACTCACGGTGCAACGACTGGTCGAGTCGACAAAGAGCAGATCTTCTACTGCATGAGCCGCGGGATTCATCGACACGAAGCCATGCACATGATCGTAGAAGGCTTTTTCCAGAAGGTTTACGATCGTATCCCGGTCGAGATCGTTCGTGAAACGTTGAGCCGAACCGTTCAAGGTAAACTGGGAATCGAGTCTATTGCCGTTTGAATACGATGATGTGAATGTCTATTGGCGGCGTGATTTCCGGCAGAAGCAGTTTAATCTTCAAAGCAGAATGTGATTCATGGAACGGGTGATTGGAACAGACGAGTTAAAGTCCGGAGACCGCAAAACAGTCTATGTCGACGACATTCCTGCGTTGGTCATTCGAATTCAGGATGAATACTTTGTCATCGAAGATGTGTGTTCCCATGATGGGCAGCCTCTCACGAATGGCCCAATACAAGACTGCTCCATTGTCTGCCCGCGTCATGCGGCTCGATTTGATCTAAGGTCGGGCAAGGCGTTGTGCATGCCAGCAACGGAAGCCATTCGTGTGTTTAAGACAGAGATCCGTGACGGGGCGGTTTGGGCCGGACGTTAAGTCATTGGCTGATTCAGTGTTCAACTTCTTTATTCCAGGTTCGACATTTAAAATTGCGAAGCACCATGGCCACTGATACCGAACTTATCGAAGCCCTCAAGCAGGTTATTGACCCGGAATTGATGGTCAACATAGTCGATCTCGGGCTCATTTACTCCGTTGATCAGACAGAACGCAAGGTCGCGGTGCAGATGACGTTAACCAGCCCGGCGTGTCCTGCTGGTCCGCAGATCGTCCAGCAGGCAAAGATGGCTTTGGAGCGACTTGACGATGTCGACGAAGCGACCATCACCATCACGCTGTCGCCGCCATGGACACCGGACCGCATGACGGATGACGCCAAAGACATGCTCGGGATCTTTTAAGGCACGCGACGTTCCGAGTACAGAGTTGTCGAACAACTCATGGCCAATCAAAACATCAATTGCACCTGGCGGATTCTGAACGCTGTCAACGAAACCATCGTTCCCTGATCCGAAATCGCCAGCGAAGATTTTTCAGTCAAGTCGGCATTCACCGCAAACGCTGCCGTTGGCCGCCGTGCTGTTTTGATCAGGCAGTCCACCGCGACTCCGTCCGTCTCCGACAACAACAGGGTTAAACATTCGGATTGATCTTCCGTCGCCTGTTTGTGATCTGTGCTCACAATTTCCACGTTCTTTGCGGACAGCCCCAGAATCCATCCACTGGCTGCTCCTGAGGGCGTCGCCCCGGTTGTCTGCAGCACAGAAATCGGTGTCATGGCATCCGCTGCAGTGCGAAGCGGAAATGGCTGGTCGAATTCAATGGTAAACTGAAACTCACGAGCAGACTCGCCTTCGACGATCAGCAGGCTGTCCAGCATTCGAGGTCCCGATCGTCGATGATAAGGGCGTCCATGAGACACAATCATCAAGCGATGATCATGGTCGCTCACTTCGATGTAATCCGGTGACTCAAACCGCTCTGCTCGAAAGCCGCCCGCTTGCCCCATGACAGCTCGTGTGATCACAGCCGATTCGTTATCCCACGCAAAGCGGCATCCATAGTAGGTCAGCCAAGGATTACCTTTCACGCTGCTCTTGATGTCTTCAAGCCGCAAATGAATTTGAATTCTTGGCTGAACTCGATCGACTGAAGTTGTCTGAATGACCGTCGCCAACCGCGACCCATCGACAGGAGAGGCGAGTTCACCGATCGTCTCAACGGCGGAAAAAACCATACCGGATTCAACCACACGCTGACTGACAATGTTAGCTAAGGCGTAGGACACTTTGCGAACTTCACCACTGCCATCATCCGGAAGAGTCACTTCACGTTCATAGCGAAAACAGGATTGCTGACTTAGCCGATTTCCTCGTTGCTGGTGCCACGTCACCGAAGCAATTCCTCCGGTGCGATCGCTGAGAGTCACTTCGAAATGCCGATTGCGAAGAATGAGTGGTTCAGCCAGCGGAGCTTCGCCTCGTGCTGCCATCATCAGGGGGTGTGCAGACTGACTTGAAGGTGATTCGGACAGCCATGCGAATCCTCCGGGAGGAATCTTCACCAGCAACTGCTCTTTCTCTTTGTTCCGTTGAGCGAGTTCGATAACAGAGGATTGCGAGGGTCGTTCCCAGTTTTCAGGCCATGAGATCGACGCGTATCGCGCGAACGGAAGTGAGTTCAGCAGAAACAGCCCACGCTGGGAACTCTCCTTTGCGGGGATTCGTTGCTGGACGGCCGACAGCAGTCGGACTTCGATTTCGTGGAGCCGTGCTGTGAGCTGCGCGGCTGTTTCGTGCAGTTTCTGCGTTCGTTCCGGAGAAGCATCAAGCACATCGACATGCTGAAGTTCAAGATCGGCAATAGCAGATTCCAACTCCGACAACTGCAGGGCTGACTCAGTCATGCCGTCGGTCGTTCGGATAAGTCCGGCAATTCCGTGGACAGTCCGCAACGACTCCAGTCGCTGATTTAACAGACGCAAAGTCGCCGGGCCGGAAATTGGCGGCTCGGTTTTCAACACAGAGGATTGAATCAGGAACGGAGCGAGATAGTCAGAGTGATCATGACGTTCGGCAAGTCGAGTGCCCCCGGCGACGTGGCACAGTTGATCCATCGTGACGAATTCACCGAGCACCGGTGCGTAGGTTGCAGCAATCTGAAGGTCTATCATCCACGGCGACTTCAGCGTGGGCAGTCGAGCGAGGAAGAGAGCCGCTGTGGAATCGTCCTGCATACTTTCATTGTAGCGGTCCGCAAATCTCAAAAAGCCGGCAGCGCTGTCGATGGCCAGCGGAATACGGGAAGCCGCTGCAATCATGGATCCATCTGGCGCCTGCCATTCAAACTGACTGCGCTCACGATCGGGATAGAGCCCATCATCCAATGCCACATGGAATGCGGATTCAAAACCCAGATGACTCAACAATGCGGGCATCGAAGCGGTCAATCCGAATCGTCTGCGAGCCCAGTGGCGAGGTGTGTGCCCGAGTGTCTTTGTGAAGAGCGTCCTGCAGCGTTCAATGTCTGCGACCGTTGTCGCCATGGAACCAAGTGAGGTTCGAGTTTCATGATCGTGGCCTGAAAGCAGGCCGATACGTTCGTTCTTCAGGGCGGAAGATAAAGCGTCAGCGATTTGAGAATTTCTGGAGATCCAACGTACAAGATCACGGCCCGTCGCAAACAGATTCAGCTTTGTTGGCGATTGCAGCAGATCAATAATTGTTTCGGGAGCTTCATCATCACTGGGGATACAGATATCAATAAGATAGCAGCTCATGGGGTGAAACCGCTCGCGAGTTTCGCGAACGTGTTCGAAGCACTTGCCAAGATGAGCTTTAGCGGTCTGGCAATCACCATTCAGAAAGGCATCAGCCGCCAGTCGAACTTCGCGACCGATCAGAATGTTGTCGGGATCAACAAAGTGATGGCGTCGACGGCTGAGCAGTTGAGTTTGAAGCAGGACTGTTCCGAGCGACAAAAAGTGTGGCAAGAGATCCTGATCTGCTTTTGCTTCGCTGGTCACTGGGGAGACAGCAGGCGATTCATCGTCGAGAGCTCCGTTGATCGCCCTGAGCCATTCTTCCCGCGTTACGCAACTGGCGATCACGATATGGCCCTGATCCCGCAGTACGGAACGCCATTCGTGAGGCATCCAGGATTCTGAAGCGGACGGGACAAGGATGATTCGACGGCCAGGATATCCGGAGAGAGATTCCGCCTGGCGAAACAGAGGGATACTGGTCGACCGGCTGAGAAGTCGAGGATGCCAGGCACAAGCAACGGCATTCAGCAGGCTGGAGGCACCGTCTTCAGGAAGGTCTGTTGGCAGATCTTCGATCGAATAGCCCGGGATCAGAACGCTGATTTCAGAAAAATCGTTACAGACTGACATAGTGCGGGGAGGCTTGCGTGGAGTTTATGTGATGAGGCATCGGGGACCGCAAAATCAGAAGTTCACCAATTTGCAGGCAAACGGCAGATTCCAGCACTTTCCCGGAACAAGAGTGTGGCAGTTAACGTCAGAGATTCCACCCGCAGCGAGGAGATTTGCCTCCTGCGGGTTCAGGACAACCGATAATCGAGAAGGCTTTGTTAGTTCAATGTGGCAAAATGTCGTTTTTCGGGTTTTGTGACATTCCGACAGATAAAGACGTCGGTTGGGCAGGGAGTGTGAGTCCTGAGACGCCAGCGATTTCAGGATTTCACAGAATTGCCGGGGCAAGCCGTTTCAAAATTGGTTGACGAGACCGCAAATCTGCTGGTACTTTTGCCGCAGAGTGTTACCACAGAACGACTTTTGACCGCGAAGACCTATGTGGCAGGGGCATTTTGTCCCCGCTGATTAGCGTTTTTTGTTGTGGTTGTACTGGTTCTTGTTCTTGAACTATCCGGAACTTCGGGATTTCATAGAGGCTTCACATGGCGGAATCAATCAGCGCTTGGGGCATTGACATTGGTCAGGCGGGCCTGAAAGCAATCAGGCTGCGGTCGTCGGAAAATGGCGAACGCGTTGTTGCGACAGCTTTTGACTACGTGCCTCATCCGAAGATTCTGAGCCAGCCGGATGCCATTCCGGAAGAGCTGATTCGCGAGGCGATGAAAACCTTTCTGGAACGCAACAAGATCAACAATGATCTGATTGCGATCAGCGTGCCCGGCCAGAGCTCTTTGGCCAAGTTCATTAAGCTGCCGCCGGTCGAGGCTGGCAAGGTTGCTGAAATCGTCAAGTACGAAGCGCGGCAG
>CAIJTV010000097.1:0-8262 GCA_903823635.1 uncultured Planctomycetaceae bacterium | reverse complement strand
GTTCGATAATCGGTGCTCGCTAACTGTGGCTGGACGACCGCTTCGGCCTGCTGCAAAACTTCGGGCGTCGCAGTGCCGCCTTCAATGGCATGCACGATATGCAGTCGAGCATCCAGGGATTTGGCCAAATTGACAGCGGTGACGATTACATCCGCACCAACGCTGCCGCCGTCGGTGGCGGCAATGATGTCCGTGGAGTCGTTGTCATCTTCACGAGGTTTCACGAGCCAAACAGTGCCCGGAGCAAGTCGCAGCAGTTTCAGGCCAGTGCTTCCAAACACAACACGGCGAACAGTGCCTTCGTCACGAGTTCCGCAGATCAGCATGCTATCAGGACGATTTCCGGCACTGCGGATGAGCTCTTCCCATGCGCTGCCTCGCATGATTTTGATTTCGGCGTTTGTCACGGTTGCTAAGTTCAAGAACGTTCCACGCAGGTCCTCGAGCAGGGATTCCGCTTCCGCATGATCAGCCTGGGCTGTTCGCTCGGCATCTTCCGACGAGCGGAACCATCCACTGGCTGCCGGCGGCAATACGGTTACGAGTGTCAGCGGCAGCCGGGATGACGCGGCCGCCTGATAGGCATGCAGGACAGCCATCCGGCTGGGGCCGCAAAGATTCTTCGCGTTCCACGGACGGCTCTTCGGCATCTCAACGCCAACAACGATTCGGCGAGAAAAGGACATCTGTGTTTCCTGCTGAGCTGAATCTACAGTTCTGCCAGCGGTCCAACTCCGACGGTTGTCGTCATCGCCAGTGGATACTGATCCAGCACTTTCCTGATCTCATCCAGAGTCACAGAGCGCACGGACTTCAGATCATCGGAGATGGATCGATAGTCCTGCCGATACATCCAGTTACCGCCCAGAGACGAAAGCCTCCCCATCGGTCGCTCGCCTCGCAGCACGACTCGTGAAGCCACTTTATTGCGAGCCTGCTCCAGTTCATCGGCCGTGATTCCATTGGTGTTCACTTCTGCAAAGACCTTGCGGAAGCGTTCGAGATTTTCGGCAACCTGTTCGGGCGAGCAACTAAGATAGCTCATCCACGACCCTGCTCCGTCGTATTCGCTGTAGCTCAAGTCGGCCGCTTCGGCATGACCGGGATCGACCAGTTCCCAGAACAGCCGGCTTCCGGAATCATCGCCGATCACCACGGACAGCAGTTCGGCTGCGAACCGCAGTTCATCTCGCGAATCCGGGCCAACTCCCATCTCCATGATATGCTGCTGCAAACTGCTTTCGCGGACGATCAGGCGACTATTCCTTTGAGCTTCGACGGGCGGCAGCAGTCTCGCAGGCTGTCCCTGCGGAATTCGGCTGCAATACTTTTCAGCCAGAGCCACAGCGTCCTCGAAGCGACAATTGCCAGCGATCGCCAGTGTAATATTGCCCGTGTGATAACGACTGCGATGATAAGCCTGCATCTGATCGGCCGTCAGCGCAGTGATGCTGGCCTGACTGCCCAGAATGCTCTGGCCCAGTGGATGTCCGGCGAAGTGAGTCGCCATGATGTGATCGTAGCATGTGAACGAAGGTTGATCTTCGTACATGCTGATCTCTTCCAGAATGACGTTCTTCTCCATGTCAAAGTCTTCACGACGCAAAGACGGCTGCATCAGCGAAGACAGCAGGTCCAATGCACGCTCCAGATACTCCGGGAGCACTGCCGCGTAGTACATCGTGACTTCTTCACTGGTCGATGCGTTGTACTTGGCGCCGATTTCGTCAAACACGCGATTGATGTCGTCGGCCGAGAACTTGTCGTCGCCCTTGAATGCCATATGCTCAAGAAAATGGCTGACTCCGGAAACCTCACTGGTTTCGTCTCGCGATCCTGTGCGAACGAAGAATCCTGCCGCCACACTGTATACGGCCGGGTTGGTTTCCGCGATCAATGTCAGACCGTTGGACAATGTGCACTGCTGAAACTTCATATTCAATTGCGGCTTCTGTTGAATCGATCAAAGAGCTTTTAAAAATTGCAGGTTGGACATTCCTGTCCGACTTGAGTTCTATAGTGACGTGACACAAGCTGGATCCAGACTCTGTGGCCCCAGCGTCACCAGAACCATTGATTTTGGAGTATACTCCACAGCAAACTCCCGAACCTGCTCCGTCGTCAGAGCGTTAATTCGAGCATTGATTTCATCCAGCGTGACGACTCGATTCAAATGATAAATATCTCTGGCCAATGAGGAAGCTCGCGACGTCGTGGATTCCTGCTGCATAATCAGAGAACTCTTGGCCCGTGCCTTACATCGCTGCAGCTCATCGTCCGTAATTCCTTCGTGCAGACGCAGGATTTCGGCCACGGTCACGTCCAGCGTTTCCTGAGCACGTTCAGGGGTTGTGCCAGCATACGCGAAAACGCGTCCTTCATCCCGCAGGGTGCTGAGCGACGCAGAGATCGCGTAACACAATCCTCGCTTTTCACGCACTTCCGTGAACAGGCGAGAACTCATGCCGCCACTGAGAAGGCTGATGGCCGCCCACGCTTCGTAATAGCGTTCGTGACAATACGGGATCGTGTCCCACGCGAGACCAATGTGCGTTTGGGCAGAGTCGTGTTCGATGTGGAACGGTGACTGCGGAAGTCTACCTCGCTCGGGTTCCGAAGACGGACACGATTTCCATGATCCAAACGCGGCTTCAACCGCGTCCCGAATCTGGCCCGGATCGATGTTGCCCGCGATCCCCAGAATGGCTTCATCCGGAGCCATGTTCTGGGCATAGTGATTGCGGATATCTTCGATGGAGATATTCTCCAGATGGTCCAGTTCGCCCTCCGCCGCACTGCCCCATGGAGCCGCATAGCTGTATTCTCGAAGCATTTTCCCAAGGCGTTGTCGAGGCTCATCTTCCATCGACATCAAACTTTGTTCGACCAGATCCCGAGCTGGTTCAAAGTCGTCCTCAGCCAGATGCGGCTGAGTCACCATGCGACCAATATACGGCAGTGCATCGCATAGTCGATCAGCCGTTGTGGCACCAGTAAAATTAATGTGAGCACTTCCCACATGCACCCCGCGCTGGAGCCCCAGATTGTCCATCGCAGCGCAGAGTTCACGAGCTGACAGGCCGCCGGCCCCGCGAGAAAACATTTCCGTCAGGATCGCGGCGGTTCCGCACTTGTTCTCCGGGTCACGCACTCCACCCGATGGGACAAGCAAAGTCATGGCTGCGGACTGCACGTCCTGCATCGGTTCGACGATTACCAGCAGGCCATTCGCCAGACGAAAACTGTTAATAGGTTGCGACATCGAGTGCGTAAAACTTGAAAGAGTTGATAAGGTCTATGGTTAAATCGACTGCCAATTACTTGGCAACAGGCAGATTGAAGTCTCCACCAACATTTCGCCATATCGCGTGAACATGGTTGGCTTCGTTCTGAGTATTGTTGTACTCAACGATAAACGTGGCCCCCTGAATCACATAGTGGTGTCGCTTATTGACTTCTGATTCTCCCCACCAGGCCATACGGATGTTGTCCATGCCGGATTTGTCAATCGCCTTCATGCGGTCGCGAACAACCTGAACAGGCATCGCAGAGAGATATTCGCCCAGCAGATCCCGCAGCATCTTCTGCTGGTCAGGGGACATCTCACTGTAACTCAGCCCGACAGCAGCTTCAACAACCGCCTGAGGAGCCCCGGCGCCGCGAATATCGTCCGGGGCGGTTTCAGAGATCCACATTTTCTTCTTTTGCTCGTCGTTACACGCCTTCAAAATTTGTCGTGCGATATCTTCGCGACCAGACAGAATTCGCAACTGTCGACCTGGACCTGCGTCAATCAAAGCAGGATTGGCACCGAACATTTCCGGGGTGCTGCTCACAACGACGCCATCCTGAACACTGAAGTTCAAAGACAGATGGTGACCTTCAAATCTCCATCCCCATAGCCCTGTTGGTCCTGGAGTTCCGAAGATGGTGATATGGTACTTGTGAGGATGTCGGCGATTGCGGCGGTAGTCTTCTTCACCGGCTTCGAACAGATAAAGCACTTCCTCGAGACTGCGAACCTGAAGAACCTTGGCATGTCCTGCGGCAGACAGTCCGACTTTGACCAGATCTTCGGCAACCTTCTTTGGTTCGCCGTTCAGGTCCCACAACACGATGCCGTTCCGGTCCTTTGGAATGAAGTGCCAGTTGACTCGTTCGGGATCGTCATACTTGTACATCAGCTTTTGCTTCTGATCGGCTGGCAGGACATCGATCAGCTTCTGAGCCGCCACTGCCATACTCAAGCCGGGCTTGTCGCTGCCATCGTCTGCGATGACCAGCGAAGAGCCCAATGAGATTCCCAGAGACAACAAGCTTAAGGCACAACAAAGAAACCGAGCTAACATGGGCAGGATTCCGTGGGGGGGAAGGTTGAAGAGTGAGATGAGGATTAAGATCTGAGTCGGACTGGCCGTCAAACACAGTGTGGAGATTCGATAGTCTGGGGACTCAGTAGATTTTGATCTGTTTCGCGCAGGGGTGGTGTCAATTAACCGGGTGGCCACGCGAGATCTCGCCCGCCCATAATGTGGATGTGCAGATGGAAGACCGTTTGGCCGCCATGAGGTCCCGTGTTGACGACCGTTCGATAACCGCCGTCCAGACCCAGCATTGCGGCAATTTTTGGGACGGTCAGCAACAGGTGACCGCATAACTCCGCATCGTCTTCGGTCAACTCGTTTAAAGACGCGATAGGCTTCTTCGGAATCAGCAGGACGTGCACGGGAGCCTGAGGATTCACGTCGCGAAAAGCGAGGCAATGACTGTCTTCATAGACAATATCAGCCGGGATCTCACGCTGAATAATTTTCAGGAAAATCGTCACTCAATTCCTCACTGCTGTCCGCGATTCCGCCATCTTAAACTCGAATTCAGCAGCACAATTTCGCTGCCGATCCCGGTCTCCCCTGATTTCCAGGCGAGAAGGTATCAGGAATTGCCGGAAACACCAGCGATCCGTATCGCCTCGCGCGCTCCAACGCTCGCGGCTCCCCCAGCGATTCTACGGGACCAGCTTGCCCGAATTTTGGTCGATCGCACGTTGCCAGCGACGGATAGCATCGCGGCGACGTGACGAATCGGCGTCCGGATGAAATCCCTTACGGTCCTTTGTGATTTGCTCCATGCGATAGATTGCCAAAGTCCTGGCCACAGGTCGTTCGCTTTCCAGCATCGCCATCAGGTCCACAACGACGGTCGGATCAGCGGCCTGAGAATTAGTCAGGCCTTTGAGCAACTGCACGATCGGCTCTGCATCGGCTTTCGGAATACGAGTCTCCAAACCCAGTCGCACGGCTTTTCGTCCGGCTGAAGAACTATTCATGATCGCAGTCAAGCCATCAATGGCCGCACGATGAATCGATTCATCCCTCATGCCAAACAATACGGATAAGAGTCGATCTGTATCATGCGTCAGCGACAATACCTGGACTGCAAGGACTCCATACTGCGGATTCCGTTCGTCCAGCAGTGGCAGAACACTGTCGCCCGGTTCAGTGTTGTTGGACAACAGTTCCAGCAAACGAAGATTCTGCTTGCTGACTTCCGGCAAAGGCTCCGATGACGAATCAAAATACCATGCTGGCAACGCAGAAACGGCTTCACCGTTGTCGATCATTACGGTCGATGAATCCTTGAGCCCCGCCACTGACCAGATCGCACGCTGATTCTGTTTCAATTCATCAGCTTCAGTTTGCTCCGGACTTTGCATCAACACAAAGCCTTCCAGCACTGTCATTTCTACCTGCAGGTCAGAATCAATCTGCAGAAAAGTGCCGGCTGTCTCGTTTGCTGTCTCATCAATGGTCGGCAATGAATCCTGCAAGACTGGCATGACGGGCGTCACCTCCAAAGCGACACGAGTTTCCGCAGATCCCAGAGTCAGGCGAGTCGTCGTCTGGCCAACTCCGAGATTAAACTCCGGGCGAATCTCGTCATTCCATGCGACGGCCGGGTTGGCCGACAGCTTTAATCGCCCGGACAAAAGATCTAATCCACCTGATGCACCGCGCTGCATTCGCACGAGGCAGGGGCCAAGCAATTCCGCAACATAGCCCTTGGCTCCGGTCGTCACGACCAATGGAAATCGCTCAGTAACACCAAACCAGCCTGGTCCGATGATCGGAGCGCAATTTACATTGTTCGGAGCATTCTCCACGGCATCTCCACCGGGGATTCTAATAAACGACTGCCAGCGCCCCATCAGCTCTTCTCGCACTAACAGGCTGCGACTGTCAACCTGCAGATAGTAGGAAACAGGAACTTCTGGCTCGGTCTCGATCGGCACTTCAATCGGATTTGAATTTGCAGGAGGCGTACTCGTTGAAGTTGAAGAAGCATTGGCTGGCGTCGTTTCAGCCATTGGTTTTTCTGTCGATGGAGGATTGGCTGAGCCCCCAGGATTGTCGGTGGTTGCCACCACCGCGTTGGGCTTTTTCGAGCTGACATCTCCCGAGTTCGCAGCGCCGTTCACCTGCGCAGCATCGTTTACCGCAGGCTGATTGTCGTTCTTTGCAAGGTCCACATTGCCAGCTTTGTCATCCGCCGCCGCAACCTGATCGGGCTTCGCAGGCTCATTCGCATCTGCAGCATCTGCGATTTTTCCGTCTGCCGCTTTTGCATCCGCAGCAGCGACCTCTTGCTGAGCCACTGGTTGAGACTTCTTCGGTCCAAACAATGTTGAATCGGAGATCAGAACGGCCAGCCAGATTAATCCCAATACCCCCGCTACAATGACTGGAATTCGTTTGGACGAAGTCTTCTGCACCGTCAACGGCTTCCATGCACTCGCGGGTCCAGTCGCCGCAGTGCCCGGTGAGGATTCCGCGTTCAAGGCACGCACGAGCGACGTTTTCCCGGACGGATCAAGACCGTAGAGCCGATCACGAAGACGAGGCTCCACGGTGACGGGATCTCGCAATAATCCCAGGATTTCATGAGTCGCTGCGACTTCGGCCAGCATCGCATCCGATGCCAGAATCTCGCGTTCAATACGAGCGACCAGGTCCGGCGTTAGCTGGTCATCCAGATATTCCGCGATCAGATTCGGCTCAATCATCGGCTGCGCTTTGCCGGGATCGGCCAGCCGACGCCGACGCTTCACATCTCGGATGCGTTCCACAAGATCGGTGGTAAACGGACTGTTCGCGATCTTCTGCCCAATCTCCCGCGCATTGGCAGGCGGCAATCGGTCGTCCAGATACGCCAGCAGAGTTCTTAAAGTCAGTCGCATCGTCACACCTTTTCCAGTTTACCGTGCGGAGAATCTTACGGGGATTCCGTCGTTGACTGATCCGTCGTTGACTGAATAGTGCAGATCCCGGACATGTTTCGTTCAGATATTCTCAGAATTCTCCCAGTGGCAATGAATTCGGCTGCCCGCAACCTTGGGAAAAGGGGCTCCTCCGACCCTGATTCTTGCCATGCAAAGGCAGAAATCACTGATCACCCGGAAGACGTTCTCGAAACAAACTCGGCTGCGTTCTTTTTATTCCCACCCAAACACCGCTGGCAGGAATCGAAAAAAACCGGCAAGATGCGGCTCGGGAAAACGAAGGAGCCAGCGAGGAGCTGGCACGACCTAGCTCCAAAACTACGGTCGCTGAATCATCAGCACACTTTGCCAATCGAAAAATCAGTGGAACTGAGGGAGTCCTGTGGGGAACCATGCCTGATTCACAAATAACGTCTGTCAATACGACAGCTCAATCATGTCGTCCAATTCGCTTCCGTCAGGCATTGCTGCTTGCGACAGCAATCGCCGTTGTGAACGTGTCGGCGATCTGTCTCCTGAATAAGTTAGTCTCCGCCGACGAGAAGTCCGAGTCCGCAGAATCAAAAAAGAAAGACTCGAAAGCCGCGAAGGACAAGAAGAAGCCGGAACAAGAATACGTGCGCATTCGCAAGACAGAAAAAGGTCTCGCCCTCGCTCTGGAAACATCCATCATCACGTTTTCCGACGCGAAGAAGTATCCGAATGCCACCGTCGACTTGATCGGCGCGATTCACCTCGGTGAGCCCGAATACTATTCACAACTGAATGAGGTCTTCAAAAAGTACGACGTGCTGCTCTACGAAGCCGTCATGCCCGAAGAAGCTGTGGAGCAAGGCCTGCGTCCGGGCGGCGGCACCGGGTCTCGTCGAAAAGATCTGACTGATGAGCAGGAATGGACGGATGCCAAAGTCGGACTGACGGCAATCTCGGTGCTGCAGCTGGGGATGAAGGATGCTCTGGGGATGGAGTTTCAGTTGACCGGAGTG
>CAIJTV010000096.1:0-11617 GCA_903823635.1 uncultured Planctomycetaceae bacterium | reverse complement strand
GTGGTCGGTTCTGATATCAAGACACAGGCGAAGAATGCCTTTGAGGCACTCCGGCGGGTTCTTGAGGCTGCCGGCGCTTCGATGTCGGATGTTGTGAAGCACAACGTTTATCTGAGCTGCCCCGGTGATGCATCGGCGATCGCCGGGTTTATGGAAGATCTGAATTCTGTTCGAGTTCCGTACTTCACTGCTCCTGGGCCCACGACAACAGAGACATTTGTCGGGCTCGAGCGGGAAGGGGCATTAATTCTGGTCGATGCCTGGGCGGTTGTCGGGGAGAAGAGAGAACTGCTTACACCGCCGGGTCATTGGAACTGGAAGCAGCAGTTACCATTTTCGCATGGCTGGAAAGTTGGCGACATGGTGTTTGTCGGCGGCCAGCGTTCTCTGGGATCCTTTGGCGAGATACTCGGAATCGAAGATATCGAGATTCAGACGGATCACGCTTTCAGAAATCTCGACACGATGCTGCGTGAGGCCGGTGGCGATCGACACACGCTGATGCGTCAGAACACCTACTTCCGATTCTTCGGTCAGGGACGTGAAGTCACCGACTATTGGGAGAAGATGACCAACGTTCGAAGACGCTATATGTCGGTCCCGTCAGCGGCGGGCGCAGGTCTGCGAATTACTGGCTTCCCGTATGCTGACGAATTGATTCAGGTCGAAGGCATTGGAATGCTGGGCGAGAAAAAGCAGCGTCTGCAGCCAGAGAATCACTGGGATTGGAGCATTCCCAATACTCAGTTTACTCAAGGCTGGAAGATTGGAAACATGGGCTTCATTGGAGGTCAGATTTCTGCAGACAACAAGGCGAAGGCCGTCGGAAAGGACATCGAAACTCAGACACGTAACGTCTTTCAGTTTATCCGGGCTGTTCTGGGCGAAGGCGGCTTAACGGAGCAGGACGTGGCCAAACTGTACATCTATTACTACGCCCCGGATGACTGGTCGCAGATTGCCGAGGCGAAGGCGACGATTGCCCGTGTGCAGCAGGAGTTTTACCCATCCCCGGGTCCCTGCGTAACGGCGATTCGAGTCTCGGGGTTTGCGTTCGAAGATTTATTGATCGAAATTGAGGCGATGGCCGTATGTGATTGATCCGATTCTCTCTTCTCCACGTTACAGAATATTTGCTGTTACGGTTTGTGTTCGACACGGTCGTTGAAGTCGGGCACATGAGTTGCATTGGTATGTTCTTGACGCTGCCGAAACTGCAGCGTCGAAAACGTTCAACGGTGGAGAGGGAGAGAACGATGTACGGCTTTATTGATCTCAATTACGTGCTGATGGTCGTGATTCCCGGGCTCGTGTTGTCGGGAATCGCCAGTCTGATGGTCAAATCGTCCTTTGCCCGCTACTCGCAGGTAGGGACTCGACGTGGCTACACGGGAGCCAAGGCGGCTCAGATTCTGCTGGATCGAGCGGGAATTACGGATGTGCGGATTGAGCCAACTCATGGCTTTCTCAGCGATCACTATAATCCGGCCACGAAGACTCTGGCGTTATCCGAGCAGGTTTACGCCAGTAACTCCGTGGCCGCAATTGGTGTGGCCTGCCATGAGGCTGGACATGCCATCCAGCATGCTCGGTCTTATGCACCGCTTTGGATGCGATCCGCGCTGGTGCCGGTTGTTGGTTTCGGTTCAGGCGCTTCGAATGTTCTGCTGATGCTGGGCATTCTGATGTCATCGAAGCCGTTGTTGGCACTTGGGACGATCGCGTTCAGCACAATCGTCCTGTTTCAGCTGGTGACGTTGCCGGTGGAGTTTGACGCGAGTGCTCGTGCAAAACGTCTGGCGGTTGAGAGCGGAATCATCGGTGAAGATGAACGATCCGGCATGAACAGTGTTCTGAATGCTGCCGCGTTGACCTATGTGGCTGCGTTTGTGTCGAGTCTGTTGACCCTGTTGTATTATCTAATGAAGTCGGGACTCCTTGGCGGTCGTCGCGAAGAATAAGGTCCTCAATGCTCATCGGCAAAGTTTCTCAGTGCAGCTAGCAGTTCAGGTGCCAGGTGAGTGACGCGAAAGACGCCGTTGTTGAGAGAGACAGCTCGCGGTTCTGGCAACAGCATCATGAAACCGGCGAAGGCCACGATCGCGGCACAAACGGTTATCAGTCCCCAGCCGAACGAGGCAGCAAAGAGCTGAGGTAGGACGATCAGCGTGGGGGCAAGAACGAAGATACCGACGGCCAGCGACGGAATTGTTCTGCGAAACATGTGACCTCGTCGTCCTTCGCGGCTGCGACGATAACAGATCCGAAAGCTGGGTGTCCGGCGGAGGATGATGATGAAGATTGCGATATAGGCGAGCACGAACATAAATGAAGGAATGCCGAAGATCTTCACCGATCCGGTCTGCATGACGCGGCCCAGCACGAGCAGTATCAGAATAGTCGCGATGCTCAATGAGTGAAACAGGCGAAAAACGATTCGTCGTTGCTGTGAAGGAGCGAAAATCTTCATGTAGAAGACCTTCGCATCAGTCTCCACGGGTAATCCGGTGGAAAAACAAAGCCAGTCGAAGGTCAGATCGCCGCGGCATAGCAGGGCCTCTCCGTCGATCGTCCACGGGCTGCCCGGGGGCAATTCGATAGCCGGAGAACTGTGATCCCGAGATTCGGGGGCTGCATAGGGATTAGTGTCGTTGGAGCGACTTTGAAGATTCATCCGAGCAGCCATTTCAGATCTCTTCCATCCAATTGGGGCTTCCGAGCGGCGTTTGGTTCAGGATTTACGCTGATCATTGGGAAGTGTTAAGGATCGTCTGTTTTCGACTCGAGATCGCGAGGCAGCGTTTTGATGCCAAGCCCAGCAGTTGATTTCTCAGTCGACCTTGACCTTGATTTCCTGCTTATCATTCATGCGATAAAGAGGCAGAAAGCGGTAATAAACTTCCAGCGTCAGTGTCGCCAAAGCGGTTGAATAAAGACGACCGCCGTAGCGTCCCCATTGATCTTTGGGTTCCCAGCTGCCCGCATTTTTCCCCGAGGTGACCTGTTCGGAGATCAGGACCTCACGCACGGTCGAATTCCAGTCCTGCCAGGCTCGACCACCATGCTGGTACATCGCCAGAGTTCCATAATACCAGTAGTAGTAATTGAGATCTGACAATCGCGGAGTATTCCTCATCAGGTAGGCGACAGATTCCTGATTCGAGGCGGACTCCTGGGGATATCCAAGCATCTGTTGGCAGAACAATGCTTCGGCCGTCATCGTGGGACTGACAGGCTCGGAATCTTTTCCATCGCTGACGACATTGCGCCGGTAACCGAAGAGTCCACCATCTTTTCCCTGCCGCACGCTGTTCAGGAAATCATCCATGCGCTGCCGAACTTTTGAGGGAACAAAAACACCGGCGATCTCGGCGCTTTTGAGCGACATCATCTGCCAGCCAAACATGCTGACATCGCCCTCCTGGAGTTCTCGATAACGCCAGCCTCCGCTTTTGGGATCTTGCCGTCCGATCGTAAAGGCGACGGCTCGCGCAAGAGCTGCACGAAGTCGGAGATCATCGACGAGGCGGAATGAGCTGGCGACTTTGTCGGCCACCATTTGGCTTCGGCCAGGTTCCATGGCCAACAGCAAGAGTCCACTTTGCGAGGTTGCACCGGCGGCAGCAACAGCTCCGGCCAGAGCAGCAGCATCGTTGGGAGTCCGAATCAATGCCGGGTTCACAATGGGCCCGAGAACCGTATCCTGCTGCATGCCGTAAGCTTCGGCCAACGCGTAAGTGGCCATCGCGTGGCAGTACATTTTGGCAAAGTGCTCGGAATTCCCGAAGAGGTTCCCATCTGGCTGTTGTTGACGAATCAGCCAGTCCAGAGCATGGTCGACCTGAATTGCGTAACGTCCGTCTTCATGCGTGTAGCCCGCGCCGAGGAACGACAGGATCACCAGGGCCGTTAAGCCCGTGTCGGCTTCGCGTCCGGCGTATTGTCGATCAACGCCAATTTCATCGATCTTGACTTGACCCGCACCGTAATCTTCTGCATCCCAGTGTCCATCGGCGGATTGACAGGCGGCCAGCCAGCGCAGGCTGCGTTCGACGGCGTTCTCGGATTCACGAGTGCCACCGAAACGCAAGGCCGCATCACGACGTGTGGCGAGGCTGCGAAGCTGATAGGTGGCCGGTGGGTTTTCTCGCCGACGGACCGTGGGCAGATCGGCTTCCACCAGGGCGGCCGCCGATTCCAAAGCCTCACTGAACTGTGGGGCAACGTCTCCGACGCGGACATCATCGTAGGTACTGTTGAGCGGCGTCATTGTGCGCGCTCGATCGGGAGTCATTCTGGAGGGACGTTCAGCCGGGGTACGATCGGGAGTCGTGCGAGCTGGCCGAGGCAGACGAGCCTGAAAGCTGGAGGCTGCTCCATTCTTCGGATCCAGAACATTCTGAGTCAGCCCGCTGCCGTCCGTGGGCTGCATCGAGTAGATCGGTGCACTGCGGCTTTCGATCGTTTCCTGCGGATTCATCGTGGCGGGTGGCAAGGTGATTGCCGAATCACTGATGTTTGCGAGGCTCATCGCCACATCCTGTTTGGGCGACTCAAACTCCAGCTCCGGAGCGGACATCAAACCAGTGGGGTCGTCAATCCGTCGTCCATCCTCCGAACGGCCGATTCGAGGAAGCGTTCGCGTCATCTTTGGCGTCAGGACATCGGCACTATTTGGCTCGTAGGTCGTGATGAGGTCGGAAGCGACGTCTTCAGCCCCGACCTGTTGGGGCCCCAGTTCTCCGGAATCGGTGGGGACCGCAAGCTCGGTCATCTGCCGTTCTTCAAACTGTGTGATGTCTTTGGCTGCAGTACTCAA
Organism: uncultured Planctomycetaceae bacterium; assembly: GCA_903823635.1. GTDB lineage: Bacteria > Planctomycetota > Planctomycetia > Planctomycetales > Planctomycetaceae > SXXK01. The sequence goes on along the minus strand of CAIJTV010000096.1, from coordinate 6,798 downwards.
TGATTCCAGTTCGTCGGGAGTTCGTTCAGGGGTTTCAGTGGCCGTGATCTCGGGGGACGTTACGTCAAGCCGCTGCAGCTCCACATCCAGTTTTGTCATCATATCGGCGATGGGAGTATTCCCGGATTCCGGCAGCTTTACGTCCTGATCGCTTTCGACAAGGATCTCAGTCACTGTTTCGGGCAGCTTTGGCGGAACGACTTCAGCCCGTGCTTTGCGTGTCACGGTTGGTTCAAAAACTTCCAGTCCAAGGAAGCAAACGCCATGGACAAGGATGGACGCCAGCAGCGACTTCCAGGTTGTGTTTCGATCGCCCCACTGCGTCGCCAGCATCGTCAGCAAATGAGTCAGCGAAGCGATCATTGTCAGCACCAGCAATAGCGCGATCATGTCGTCACCGTTAAGTGACGCGCCGCGTGAGATCTTGCTGATGAGTTGACTGAGTGCGTTCATGAGGGACAGAAAGTGTTGTAGAGCCGACCGTGAGTATTCCAGAATGTTGGGGATAAGGCGGAGTCAAACGGTTAGCCGGCTAATGTTTTATAACTATCGGCTTCGTATGTATGTCAGGGTTGTCCTGAGGTTACTTCAGTAGGTTTGAATGCCAGCGAAAACTTTTTGATACCTGCCTGGTGGCAGGCATTCATTACGTCAATCACCGCCTGGTAGTTGCCGTCTCCATCGCCACGAATCAGAATGGCCTGGTCCACATAGGCAGCTTTGGCGGCTCTTAACTCCTGCAGAAGCTGTTCGGGCGACAACTCCTTCTTTCTCATCGTCATCGTGCCGTTTTTAGCGACTACCACCACAAGGGCATCGGGCGTACGACTCATGACCTGAACCGGAGCGGCCGTGGGAAGCTCAATTTCGAACTTTTGGTCGTTCGCTTCTTCCGTAAATCGAGCGCCAACCATAAAGAAGATGATCAGCAGAAAGACCACATCGATCATGGGAGTCAAATTCAGTTGTGGCTCTTCCAGAGAGTCCGTCTTAATCGGCATGACATTCTTCTCTAACTTCTCTAATTCAAGCTGGTGCAGGTGTCAGCATTGCCCCTTGAAGCGATCGTCTTCTGGTCCAAAGTATATCCAGATCTGTCTGTTCCCGTGCAGGTGATCATTAGAAATCCGCAGAAGAACAGGCCCTGATCAGGTCAGAAGCGTTGTGGAGCGACGTCAGGAAAGTGCAATTGCTTGTTCACAACCAGGGTTCAGATAGACTCCTGAGCGTTGAGAATCCCACTCTTCTGCGTGCTGTTTAATCCCTACAAGTTTCCGGAGTTTCCTGATGTCTCACCCGACAAGGTCTGATCGTCGATCATTTTTGAAATCGTCCGGTTCAATTGCTGCGGCCGCAACAGCGGCCGGATTTTTCCCGTGGTCTCAAACCGGATTTGCCAATACGCTGCTGAACGATCGTCAAAGGGTCGGCTGCATCGGGCTGGGCGGCATGGGTCGAGGAGATGCTCATGGGCATCGCAGCTACGGCGATATTCTTGCTCTATGCGATGTTGATGAGAATCAGGCGAAGAAAGCCAATGACGATCCAAACATCGGCGGCGGGAAAGCAGATCTCTATGGTGACTATCGCAAAGTTCTGGAGCGTGCTGATATCGATGTCGTGAGTATTGTGACTCCGGATCACTGGCACGTCAAAATCGCCATCGAAGCTCTGCAGGCTGGCAAGCATGTCTTCTGTCAGAAGCCTTTGACTTTGACTCTCGAAGAGAATCAACTGATTCGAAATGCGTGCCGCAAATACAGTGATCGCGTCTTCTTCGTGGGGACTCAGCAGCGCAGTGATCAGGATCGTTTCCTGCGAGCCGTCAATCTGGTGCGCAGGGGATTTCTTGGCAAGATCACAAAGATGACCGTCGGGATTGGTGGAGGCGATGTCGGCGGACCGTTCAAAAAGTCTGACCCACCGGCTAACCTCGACTGGAACATGTGGCTCGGTCAGGCTCCGCTGGTGGACTATGTCGAGCAGCGATGTCACAACAACTTCCGTTGGTGGTATGAGTATTCCGGCGGCAAGTTCACGGACTGGGGTGCTCACCACGTTGATATTGCTTTGTGGGCCATTGATGAAAATGGCGAAGGGTCCGGACCAGTCGAGATCGATGGCACCGATGCCAAGCATCCTGTTCCGTTTGAGAATGGCTATCCCACAAAGGATGATTCCTACAACTCCTCACATGACTTCAATGTCATCGCGAAGTTTGCTGGTGGTACGGAAATGCACATTACCAGCCGAGGCGACAACGGCATTCTGTTTGAAGGTGAGAAGGGACGCTTCTTCGTCAATCGTGGTAAGATCGCGGGACAGCCGATCGAAGAAAACTGGGATAAGGATCAGTTTGGCCCCGACCAATTGAGCGAACTCTACAAGGGCAAGCCATTCGAAGGTCACAAGCAGAACTTCTATCGTTGTATTGCGGACGGCGGTCATCCGGTCTCGGATGTTTACAGCCATGTCCAGACCATGAATACCTGCCATCTGGCTGCCATTGCGGCCCGGCTGAATCGTGTCATCAAGTGGGATGCGAAGGCCGAGAAGATCACCGGCGACGATCAGGCGGCTGCGTTCTTTGCACGAACTCCGCGCGCAGGATTTGAGATTCCTCGCGTTTAACCTGACGGGCGAGAATGATTGATCCGTAACACACTTGTTGGTCAACTGCCGCCCCATCCAGCGTTGCCGGATGGGGCGGCGTTGTTTCCTGCTTTGTGGAACAGCGTTCCGCAGACAAATTGCTGCGGGAAACGACAGGCCTTACGGGCTCAAATTCCTGCCATTATCGAAGCGACGAAAAACGACCGAGAATCGGGCCGCGTCTGATACACTTCAGCCAGCAATCTTTCAGAGACGTCTCTTTAACCAATCACAGGAATTCAGATCATGATTACAGTGGGCATGAACTATCACGTTATCCCCGGAATGCAGAAGAGTTTTGAGGACAAGTTTGCGGGTGTCATTGATGCTCTGAAAGCAGCACCGGGACACACCAGCTCCACGTTGTGGAAGGACGTAAGCGACGATGCGTCTTATCTGATCACGAGTGAGTGGTCAGAAGAATCGGCATTTCAGGAGTTCATTCGCAGCGAAGCATTTCGCGCCGTTACGAACTGGGGCAAGGAGCAGATTCTTTCCGGTCGACCACAGCACAAAGTTTACAAGCACTGATGCTGTAAGTTGGACATTCTTGTCCGACGCAGTTTCGACGGGCAAGAATTCTCATCCCGTCCGAAAATCGAATGTTGATACAGCACCAGTCGGTTGAACTGCTCTCATCAGAGCTTCGATCGGCCGATCTATTTGGCTGACGCTGGCAGTGATGGCAGAAACGGAAACAGCCGTCGGATCTCTGCATCCGAGGGCTGTGATCCGTATTCACAGATCTCAAATGCCTCGGCATATTTGACCGCCGCCCCTTTTTCATCTCCGTACCATTTCAGGAGTGACGAGCGGTATTGATTGGCCTCGCCTGACTGACGTCGATCCCATCGCTCCCGTAGCCAGGCTCGACGCAATTCCGGCTGAGAGGCCGGAGGAGCCTTTGCGGTTTCTTCTTCCGACCCCAGCGCACCGCCTTCAAAAGTTTGCGACTCCAGTGCCAGCAGGGCGTCGACTTTCTTTTCGAAGACATCATCCAGCGAAACAGCGATATCGGCTTCGAAAGGGTAGGGCTTCTGAAATCGATCGCTGCTGTAAAGGAACACCGGGTTCTTCTTCAATGGCGGAGTGTCGGGGCAGAAGAAAGGAACCGAGACCATATAAGCCGCGTCCTGCACCAGAACACCGACATAGCGATGATCGGGATGATAATCCCATGGCCGATGAGCAATCACGACGTCGGCATTCCAGGTGCGAATTAAACGCGTGATCGTCTGGCGATTTTCCAACGTTGGCAGCAGTTCGCCGTCGTGGATGTCGAGCACTTGAGATGTCACACCCAGCCGCTTTGCAACTTCTGCCGACTCTGCCGTTCGTCGTTTAGCCAGAGGACCACCGGCCATTTGCCAGTGTCCGATATCTCCATTCGTTACCGAGACCAGTTTGACGCGATGCCCCATGGAGGCCCAGAGTGCAGCTGTTCCGCCGCTCTTGTATTCCGCATCGTCGGGATGAGCCCCAAAGCAGATAATGTTGAGCTTTCCATCATTAGCTGGCTCATCGCCCGGAACTGCCGCAGGAAACGAGGTGATCAGCGCGATGACCAGCAGAGGGAAGAGAAACGGCAATCGGAAAGGCGATGTGCGCATAGTGAAGCTCATGGAGGTCAGATTGACCGTTTGCCAGAGAGATATGACTGAAGTCGAATTGGTTAGACGAGTTCCGGCATGATCTTCCCGCTGTCTTCGACGAGATACTGCGGTCGTCCATTGTTGTCGAGGATCGTTGTCTGTTCGACTCGAACACCCAAATGATGGAACAGTGTGGCGTAGACTTCGCCAAAGGTGACGGGTCGAGCGATCGCTTCGCCAGCAATGCGGTCTGTGGCGCCAATAACCTGTCCATGACGCATTCCGCCACCCGCCATCAGAGCACAGTTGACCTGCGGCCAGTGGTCGCGACCAACGATATTGCTGATCTTTGGAGTGCGGCCGAATTCTCCCCAGATAACGACGGCACAATCATCGGACAGTCCACGTTGATGCAGATCTTCAATCAACGCGCTGACGCACTGGTCGAAAACCGGGAAGTCTTCCTGTTCACGAACAAAGATGGAATTGTTCGCGCGGCCTTCGGCGTTTGTGCCACCGTGCCAATCCCATTTGCTGTAGTTCAAAGTCACCACTCGGACACCGGCTTCAATCAGTCGGCGAGCGACCAGCAGGCTTTGCGGCACACGTGGTGCACCGTTGGCATCGATGGAGATCTTTGGATTGCCGGTCCCGTAGCGGGCGACGACAGCCGGATCTTCTTTTGACAGATCGAGAGCTTCAGCCAGACGCGATGATGTTAGCAAGCCCATCGCCTGCTCAGTAAAAGTATCCATCCCGGTCATCGTCATTGTGGCGTCGATGTCTCTGCGAAGCTGATCCACACTTTTCAGCAGGGACTTGCGATCTGCCAGACGTTCCAGCGACACACCGTTGAGCACCATGTCTTCTTTGGTCGGACCCATAGGCCGAAACGGCGCGTGAGATGTTCCAAGGAATCCCGGGCCCGGCTCGTTGTAAGGTCCGTGTGTACACGGATAGCAAAGGCTGACAAAAGGCGGGGCGGTGGGAGCGGCTGAACCAAGTACATTCGAGACCATCGAGCCAAACTGAGGCCAGCCACCGGATGGTTTCGGCTTCTTCGGATCACGTCCGTTGAAAACCTGCACGGCATCATGATCGGCCTGGTTACCAACCAGCGATCGAATAATGGTGAGCTTGTCGCCCATGGTTGCCAGCTTTGGAAACGCTTCACAGATTTCCATGCCGGGGACATTGGTCGCGATCGGTTTCCACGGACCAGCGAACTCTTTGGGGGCTTCCGGCTTCAGGTCAAACATGTCCTGATGCGGCGGTCCGCCCACCAGGTAAATCATGATGACCGATTTGGGATTCTTCTTTTTGCCGGCGGATTCTTCGGCTCGCAGCAAGGACGGCAACGACCAACCTCCGGCCGTGCCCATTGCGGCCAGCGTTCCAATATTCAGCAGGCTGCGTCGAGAAAATCCATTACTGAGGCGGCCAGATCGATCATTCTGCGCAGTGAGACTCAGCATTCGGCAGGCTCCGGCAAGGTCGGTGGGAACTGAGGACAGCCAGTTGGCGGCTGGAAAAGTAACGCGGGGATGGTCTTGGTAACACGGATTCGCGTCAGAATCCAGACCAGACCTCCCGAATTACGCCGAATCGTTCAGACCTTGCCGACCAAAGCCGGTGCCGTCCGCGCTCTGGCAGTTTGTTCAGCTCCCCATCTCATTTGGTTGCTTAACCTGAGAGCAGCCTTAACTGCGGACCTGACCCGAGCCGCGGACGACGAATTTGTAGCTCGTGAGTTCTCGCATGCCGCACGGTCCACGTGCATGAAAGCGATCGGTGCTGATGCCGATTTCTGCACCCATGCCCAGCTCACCACCGTCGTTAAAGCGAGTACTCGCGTTGATCATGACTGCGGCGGAATCCACTTCTGCTTCAAACTTCATTGAAGAAGCGACACAGTTCGTCACGATCGCATCGGTATGAGCGGACCCGTAACGTCGAATGTGTTCAATCGCCTGGTCGATGGAGTCAACAATTCGCACGGACATGATCAGGGCCATATGCTCAGTGCCGTAATCTGTCTCCGTCACTGCAACGCCACCGGAGATCATTTTCAGGCTGTCCGGACAGCACCGCAATTCCACACCGCGAGACTGAAGTTCTTTGGCCAGAGCGGGAAGCAACTGGTCGACTGCATCACGATGAATCAACAGCGTCTCTGCGGCATTGCAAACACCCGGACGCTGGCACTTGCTGTTGATGGTAATGTCGATGGCCATTTTTTCGTCGGCGGACGCGTCGATGTAGACATGACAGATGCCGTCGAAATGCTTGATCACCGGCATCGTGGCTTCGCGGGTGACTCGTTCGATCAGCGAACGGCCCCCGCGCGGAATGGTGACATCGATCAGGTTGCCCATCGAAAGCAGTTCACCCACGATGCTGCGATCTGTAGAATTTACAAGTTGTACGGCATGTTGCGGCAGACCCTCCGAGATGAGTGATTCTTCAATGACCGACTGTAGGGCTCGGTTGCTGTGAATCGCTTCGCTGCCGCCGCGAAGGATCACTGCGTTGCCGCTCTTGACGCACAAGGCCG
>CAIJTV010000095.1:0-1839 GCA_903823635.1 uncultured Planctomycetaceae bacterium | reverse complement strand
GCTCGTTTCTCAGCAGGAACTCCGGGTCAAACTCGATGGCAACCAAGACCACACGCTCTACCTCGTAGGCGGAACCGCAGGCGATGGTGGCGATGGTGATAAGATCATCTGGGACAATCCGCGTCTCGTAGCCAAAGGCCGGCCCGACTTTCCGATTGCTCAATTGCCTGAACTGGTGAAGCACCTTGAAACAGATCGTACCAAAATCCCTGCATCAACCGAATCTGCTCTCTCGGTATTGGCCGGTGGCAAGGCGGAAGTTGATGCGGGCATCCTTGCGCGCTGGCAAGACTACCTCGGGTTCGGTGGAACGAAACTCGAACCGCTGATGACGAAGAAGCTATTGCGGTCACCAGATTATGCATTCATTAGCGGGTGGACCGGCGACCGCGATTTAAGTATATTGGCCAATTCATCTGATGGGCGCGTGCGGATACCCGGCACGATGGAACCCCACAGCATCGCCACGCACCCGGCCCCAGATCGAGCTTCGGTCATCGCCTGGAAAAGCCCAGTTGCCACTGACAAGCTCACGATCTCGGGCAAGGTCATGCACGCCCACCCTGAGTGTGGCAACGGTATCACTTGGTCCTTGGAAGTACGACGTGGAACCACAACTGAACGGCTTGCTATGGGTGTCTCGCAAGGAGCCAAACCGATCCAACTCGGCCCTTTCCTGAATGTCCGTATTGAATCCGATCAAGTGGTCGCACTCGTCATTGGGCCACGCGATGGGAACCACGTATGCGACTTGACGGCGGTAAATCTGACACTCACCGATGGCACGAAATCGTGGGATTTGGCGAAGGATGTTTCTCCGAACATTCTCGCTGGAAACCCCAACGGCCCCTGGCACTTTCTTAGTCAACCAGCCTCGCAAGATGTTGCCCTCAATCTGCCGGCACCGCTGGCGAACTGGCGGAAAAACCCTTCGCCTGAACTGGCTGCAAAAGTGCGCGAACATTTCCAGAAGGATTTTCCACTATCGCACCCGTTGCTGGCCGCCTCGATTCGGTCCTTCAAGGGTAATGGCGAGAAACAATCGTTGACGAGCCAAGCGCCCGCGACGATCGAGTTGACGATCCCCGCCGCACTTGCGAATGGTACGGAGTTCGTCGTCACAGCCCGTCTCGATAAACCGGGTGTAGGAAGCGTGCAGGCTCAATTACTCAAGCAGAAACCAACCACTCCGATCAACTCGATAATTCCCGGAATCCCGATCATCGTGAACGATGGTAGTCCGCTTCGCCAGAGGTTCGAGGCGAGCTTCGAAGAGTTCCGTAAACTGTTCCCGACAGCCTTGTGTTACATGCGCATCGTTCCGGTTGATGAGGTTGTCACGTTGACGTTGTTCTACCGCGAAGATGAGCATCTCCGCCGGTTGATGCTCTCGGATTCGGACGCGAAAGAACTTGATCGATTGTGGGCGGAGTTGCTTTTCGTCAGCGAAGAGCCGATCAAAAAAGTGTCTGCGTTCGATCAGATCTATCAGTACGCCACGCAGGATCGTCCAGATCTTGTAAAGGAGTTCGATCCACTCCGTGAACCGACGAAAAAAGCCGCTGATGAGTTTCGCAAACAACAGTTAGCAGCGGATGCCCTTCAACGTCAAGCGGTGATCGATCTGGCAGCGAAAGCTTGGCGTCGGCCGCTTAGCGAAGCGGAAATCGCCAGCCTGAAGCAAAGCCCTCCCCGACTGATGCTGGCGCGGATCCTCACCTCTCCCACGTTCCTTTACCGTGGCGAACGACTGCCGGGTCGCACTGGTCTGGTAAACGATTGGGAACTTGCGACGCGGTTAAGCTACTTCCTCTGGTCGTCAATGCCCGATGATGAACT
>CAIJTV010000094.1:0-14821 GCA_903823635.1 uncultured Planctomycetaceae bacterium | reverse complement strand
CGACTCGATGCCTGACACCTGCAGCCTTGCATGCCACCATAAATTCTTGCGTTGCCCACTCGACTCTTTCACGTGCTTTGGCCAGAGAACTTGCGGTCTCCGAATAGGCAATCGGTCCGTCGCCAATTGGCATCGCCATGAATGGCGTGACTCGCCCGGGATCAGTCACGCTGACACCCGTCAATTCTGCATTGTGAGCTATCGCTATAGCAACAGCCTGATTGATGGCTGCCACGGTATAGTCACTGCCGCCAAGGCCCACGAGTATTCGCTTCAGCATCTGTGTGTCTCTCCTAAAAACGTCGTGTTACGAGTCAACGGGATTGCTTCGCTTCAAGCCCGTCGTCTTCCATCGCAGGCAGGAAAACTGGTGCGGAGAAATGCGGTTCCGTATTATGGTGCGGATCAGTTCTCACCTGAATTCGATCGACAACTTCCTTCACACCTGTAACACATTTAATGTACGCCAGTGAGACTTGACGCATGAACCAAGTGCGGAGTGTCCCAGCTGTGACGCAACCTTCGTGCCAACCTGATTGAAGCCTGCATGAGCGAATAGACACTAAAAGGCACGTGCGGATTCGCGCGCATGGTCCGCAATTGGTCCATTTGAACCCGACAAGACGACCTGAAGAATGCGATGCACAGCATCCGCCATAACTTTAGCAGCCTGATGGCTCAGGAAAGAATCAGACTCTTTCAGATCGCCCGGTCCGGCAGTCATTGCCGCTTCTGTTGGCTTATCGCAGCAATGACGGTCTCTAGTCCTTTCTCTCCCTTCGCTGCGGAACTGATCCTCTCGTCAAAACTGGTTCGATCAGGACAACCGGTCTCATCGTTAGTACCGTCAAGGTCCGATACTTGAGGTTGATTGGAACTCTTTGTTGTCGGGGTCCCTCTGCGTCTTGTTCACACAATTCACAGCGGTGAACCCCTGGTGTTGCGCGGGCGATTGGAAACTCCTGCAAAGACGCACTGGCGACAAATGGCAACCAATGGGGGGCGATTCTAAGCCTGCATTCTGAAGGATCACTAAGGTGAAACGGCAAGGCTTTCTCGCAGCAGGACTGCTGAGTTCAGCAACAGCATTATGTTTGTTGTTGAATCGTCACGGTGGTCTTGGTGCGTCCGAAGAACAACCACGGTCATTCCGCGAAGCATTGGCGGGAACCAAAGAGACCGCCGCAACAGAAGTTGAGGATGGAATCCGCCTCAACTACTTCGATACAACCTGGGCTAAAGTCCTGAAGGATGTTGCGGAGAGTCAGGAGATGACTCTCGTAATGGATTCGGTTCCTCCAGGTCGATTTGCGCGGCGTGACAAAAAGCAATACGACATTGCGACCGCGATTCGTATCCTGAACAAGGAACTTGAACCGCAGGGGTATCGCCTTCTTGCTCAGAAGTCGTATCTGATTGTTCTGAATCTGGATAAGGCACGTACCGAATATTCGCGTCCCAGTATCCAACCTGATGGATCAACGGAACAGGAGCGAACTCCTGCAACTGAAGCACTGATTCGTTCAGCATCGGCCTCGCGTGAAGTCCCCGGAGACGGCCAGAGCCAGAAGAGTTCTTCCCCTGTTCTTTCCAACGCGAAGAGACGTGACAAGTCCGGTTCTCTGGATGCTCGGGCGGCGAAGAGTGTCTCTGAACGCAGTCGGAATCGCTCTGCTTCCGAGGAGGATTCTGACTGGGATGGAATTCCCTCGAAATCGTCTATTCGTCCGGTTTCTCATGGTAGCAAAGTTGTTCAGGAGGAAGTGGCCGAAGCCGATCCTCCAGGGCCGATGTCTGTCGAAGAGATTCCCTTGACTAATGGCAATGCGTCAGAGCTGGCGAGAACAATCTACGTCGTATTCGAGAAGCGTGCCGCGCTGCAAAAGAACAGTGTGAATGGGCTTCCGGGCTTTGCTGTCTATGATCGAGCCGAAGACGGTACGGGACGCAAAGAAGAGTCTCCTTTGTTCCGTATCGCCATCGATCAGGACGCAAATCAGCTCGTGCTCGAGGCCCCTGCTCCGCGGATGAATCACCTTAAGAAACTGATCGCCGATCTCGACAAGCCGGCCGAGTTCGGCAGCGAAGCGGCGGTAAAAGTTGTCGAGAACAAAGGTATCTCTGCCAAAACAGCAAAGGAGCTGAATGAGCAGATTCACCTGCTTGTCTCCATGGCCGATGAGGGTGCTGACGCACCCGGGGCTTTGAAAGATGAGAAGCCTCGTCCGGCTGGCGAACTTGCGAATGGAGACGATCCCGCTATTAATCTCCGGGGTGAAGTCAACATTCAGGCAATGCAGGAACTTGGTATTCTGATTTTGAAGGGGAATGAAGCCGATGTCGCGAAGGTGGAGGAGATCATCCAGCGACTGGAGACGATGAGTGTCGGTTCACTCCCGGCAATTCACGTACTGACTCTGCAGAATGTTGACTCTGAGGCAATGGCGACTTTGCTGACCAGTGTCTACGAAGAGCTTACGGAACTTCGTCAACGCGGAAGTGAGAGCCGAAAAACGGCCGCCTTCATTCCTGTGATTCAGCCAAACGCGATCCTCATTCTCTCATCAGAAATCGAGCGTCAGTCAATTCTTGAATTGGCCGATGAGCTTGATAAACCGCTCAGTCCGGAACTGGAGTTTCAGGTCTTCCCACTGAAGAGCGCCATCGCCTCTCAGGTTGTGACTGCTTTGGAGAGTTTCTATGAAGAACGGCCAGGGCTTGGAACCAGCGTAAGAGCATTTGCCGATGTTCGAACGAACTCTTTGATCGTTCAGGGCCGCGCGAATGAACTGGCGGAAGTCACGAAACTTGTCGAGAGAATTGACAAGGATGATCCGTCGGCGACCGTCCGAATGCAGATCATTCCTCTGAAGCAGGCTGTTGCACAAGAACTGAGTGACACCATCAATCAGGCTTTGCAGGCTGTTATTAATCCACCGCAGCAGACGACTCAGGGCGGCGGCGGATTCGGTGGCGGTAATAATACCGGCGCTCAGGAACTGCGTGATAACAAATCGGTCGCGTTGGAGTTCCTGACGTCCAATGGTGGAGTTCAGGATCTAATCCGGTCCGGTATCCTTGCGGACGTCAGAATCAGCCCGGACGTTCGCTCCAACAGCCTGATTGTCTCGGCCCCCGAAGCCAGCATGACGCTGATGACAGCACTCGTTGAAGCCCTTGACCGAGCACCAGGTGCTACATCAGAAATCAAGGTCTTCACGCTCAGGAATGCAGATGCCCAGCAGTCGGTCGATCTTCTGGAAACACTGTTTGATAACACGAATCAGGAAGATCAACTTGGAATTCAGTTAGCTGGCACGGAAGGTACCTCCAGCAGTCTGATTCCGCTGCGATTCTCTGGGGACATTCGCACCAATACTGTTCTGGCTGTCGGCAGCGCTGAGTCTCTCAGTGTTGTTGAAGCGATCCTTTTACGGCTGGATAACGATGATACACGAAAGCTGGAGACCACGGTCTTTCAGTTGCGAAATGCTCCTGCGGATCTTGTTGCTGAAACACTGCTGAATTTTCTGGAGCAACAGCAGGCGCTGCAGGACAGTTCTGAAGACCTGATTAGTAACATTGAGCGAATTCGCCAGCAGGTTCTGGTGGCACCGGATGTTAACAGTAACTCATTGATCGTCAGTGCTTCGCCTCAATACTTCAGCCAGATCACCGGTATTATCGAGACTCTGGATGCTCAGCCACCAGAAGTCGTTATTCAGGCTCTGCTGGTAGAAGTCACATTGGATGCGACGGATGAGTTTGGAATCGAGTTAGGATTTCAGGATCCTCTTTTGCTGGCCCGAAGCGCTACAACGACAACGCCAGGGATCAACTTCAATAACACGACCATAGGTCTTGGGACCACGGCAACATCGCCAGGAACAGTCGGCACTCAGGGACTCTCGAACTTCTCGATGGGACGGCAGAACAACGGCCTCGGGTTTGGCGGGTTTGTGTTCTCTGCCCAATCGGATGCGGTCAGCGTGCTGTTGCGAGCCCTCGCAGCTCGCAGAACAGTTCATGTTTTGAGCCGACCTCAGGTGCGCACGACACATAATAATCTGGCACGAGTCAACGTCGGACAGAACGTTCCTCTCGTAAACGGAGCTCAGCCGAGTGCTATCGGCGGTGCGGCAAATCCAACGATCATTCGACAAGACACCGGGATCATTCTCGAAGTGACTCCGCGAATCACGCCGGACGGCATGGTGGCGATGGATGTGTTTGCGTCGAAGAGTAATGTGGTGGAGGGAGATGGTATCCCGATCTACATCAACCCGGATGGCAGCTCAATTACCTCACCGGTTATCAATCAGTCGATCGCGGATACGATCGTGAATGTGCCTAACGGCCAAACGATCGTGATCGGCGGAATGATTACCAAGAGCGATTCGTCACTGGAAAGAAAAGTGCCGTGGCTGGGAGATCTGCCGGTCGTTGGCCGTGCTTTCCGCTACGACAGCACGACGGTCAGCCGAACGGAACTGCTGATCTTCCTGACGCCTCGTATTGTGCTGAGCGATCTGGATTCAGAACTCATCAAACAGGTCGAATCCGAGCGTCTGCACTTTATCGAATCAGAAGCCGAGGAGATCCACGGACCGCTCTACAGTGTGCCGCAGACGCAGAATGGATCAAACATGCTGATGCCGGAACTCTATCCGGAATCGTCCGGTGAAATTATGACTCCGCCGGCTGCTTTGGAACACGAATAGGGCGATGCTCCGGGCTAATTAACGGTTTAGCCCGTATTAAGTTCCGTATTCTTCGTTTAACCGTCAGCCGGAGGTGTACGCAAGAATGCTCTTGCCGAGTACGTCTGCGGCTGACTGTTAGACGAAGAACTCATTTCGAGACTACTTCTAAATGTATGGGCCTTTGGGCCGAAAAACACCGGCGTCGTACCAGCGTCGCATCAGGCCACGTGGCCTATAAGGTCGTCCCATGAAAACTCAACGCCTTTCAGTTGCCATTCTGCTGTTTGTCGGCTGCGTGATTCAATGCGTTGGCTGCAGTTCAACGGGTTCGATGTTCCGCGATTCGTCGATGCTGGTCAAAGATCCCGGAAGGCTTGTCGGACGGCCGAAAATCGAAAGGAACGTCGTGCGTGTCGTGACTCTTTGGGAAGCTGCACAGGGGAGAGATCCGGGTGATAAACCGGCCCGCGGCTTTGCCGGGCAGATCCTGTTCTTCGGCCCGCGCGGAGAAACCGGCGCAAGAGTCCACGGCAAAGTCGTGATCTACGAATACGACAATTACGATCTGGACCTTCTGGACGATCCGGAACCGTTGCATTCATTCACGTTCGAACCCGATGCGTGGGACATCCATCGGACAGAAGGAACATTAGGGCATTCCTACAGTTGCTTTATTCCGTACATGAATCGCCATCGCGATCAAGTGACATGCGGCCTCAAAGTTGAACTCATTGGCGACGACGGACAGAAGATCTCTTCCGAGATTGTTGAAGTGATGTTGCCGTCGCGAACCACAACATCCAAGGCCGCATCGATGACGCGGGGTTTCGTTCGCGAATCACAACTGGGGGCTCAGCCCGTCATCCAGCGAACCGTGAGCGAAGCCCCGGCAATTGACAAACCGCCCAGGTTGGAAACAATGTCAATTCCGCTGCCCAAGCGTTAAGTAAGTGAACAAGCCGAAAGCCGCGTTGCCCTCATCTTACTCAGGCAAGGACGCGGATTTGACCGCGATCGATTCGGCCACAAACGGTGTGTCCAGGCAGCCGGCAAATCGGCACGCATTCACAATGCTCTGTCCGGTATCTCCTGTCCAGTAAACGGCCGTTTTCTGCAAAGGTGGTACTCTGCGATCTGAAACGGTGATCGCATTCATGGTGATGTCGGTACAGTCAGCCAGTCGAATTCCATAGGGAGCGGAATCCAGAATCTGGTTATTGCTGAGGATGATGTTTGAGCATTCATAGAGTTCCAATAAGGCTTCCCGCTGAAGTTCGGGAGCCTCAGGGTACAAATGTCGGCCACTCAGGCAATCCTGCAGGATATTGCCAGAGAATATGCTATCGCGACAGTTTCTGAGCGTCACTCCGGTACATAACTCTCGCTCCACCCCATAGTCTGCATTGTGACCGAAGCAGTTGTCGCCCATCACAATCTGAGAACATCCCTCGATCAGCATGTTCCGATTGTGGCCGGAATAGATGGAATTCCCCGTGATCGTCACGCCCTGTGCGGCTGTCATGTGAATGTTGTTCCACTGACTTCCGATCAGGTTGCCGGTTATTGCCAGCATGCCGACCTTGGCGTTCTTCTCCTGAGGCTGACCAATGATTCGAATGTTGGCTCCGCTCGGGCTATAAGTTGCCTGAATCGTATTGCTGCAGATCGTGCCTTCACGAATACTGCCTTCACTCGCATCAAGCCAGATTTCTGCTGTGGGAACGCCGTCCGCATCCGGAACTTTGTGGCCTCCGTTGTTGTTGTATTCGATATCGTTGCCTGTGATCTGCAGATTGCGAATTTCACTGCGTTCAATGCGTATTCCGCCGAGTCGGCAGTAGCTGATATGCGAACCACTGATGATCGTCTGATGCAGATTCAGTCCTTCAAGAAAGACGCCAACACCAGTGTTGTGATAAATGTGGCAATGGCTGATCAGCACATTACGTGCTCGACCAGTAAGATGAATACCATGTCGCAGCTTCCGAAGTAACACGCCCGTGACTGTGGGCTGCATTACTCCTTCAATTCGAATGCCGTCTGCTTCAGCATGTTCGCCGACGATTTCGAGTTGACTGATCATCGGCATGCGTTCATGAGTCCATTCGGAATCGCGGAACCCGTCCGGTGCGGCAGTTGTTGTATGCGTTCCCTTGAGCAGTATTGCCGGCCCCCTACCCTGCATCAGTATTCGAGCTGTACCGCTTTCGCCGCGAATTGAAGTTCGACCGACTTTTGCAAGATCTACAATCAGCGATCGAGTTAGTCGGTAATCTCCTCGCGGCAGCAGTAACTCACCGACGCCTTCATCGATAGCGTGTTGCAGGGCCTCGGTATCATCCGTTTGCCCATCGCCTGTCGCTCCGAAGTCGCCTGCCTGAGTCATCGCACGAATCCTCTGAAGTGTCTCGCGAACTAGATCTCTGCACGGCATGAAATGAGGCCGGGTGTTCGCGGGATCTATACAGAGCAATGCCTCAATCGTAGCCACGTACAGAATAGCTTGTTGGCGGACTGAGAGAAAATGCTCCTCACTGATTCCTGCGGGAATGGTCGTCCACAAAAGCAGGAAGCCCCAGTGGCAAAGCATTTGCTGCCGTCACTGAGGCTTCAGACTTATCCGGATTTCGCCACATATGCAAAAATGTCAGCGGATCAATTGTTAACGGATGGTAGTCACCTGCAGAAGATTCTCGATACGATGATGGGGATACATTCGACGCGCCGCCGTGGTTGCGACCTGTTTCGCGTACCAGGACCCGGCTCGCCCGGTCAATGTCACAGACTGAAATCCCACATCGACGCAAAGGTCGTGAACAACAACGCTGGCCAACTGCTGGATTAAATCCATGCAGCGGTCTGTTTCGGGGCTGGTACGTGGCTGAAGTCGCATCGCTCTCCTCCATGAAGATTGTGCTGACGAACGAAACAGAGAAATTTCGTGATCACAGTCGGCTTGTGAAAATCGAACCGGAGGAGGATACCCTCGAGACGTCCGATTGTGCAGAGCAGGATTCGAAAAACTTGCGGAGTATGGGACATCGCCACTACAAACTGGAACCCCTGCAGTGCCCCGGAAGACCCCACGTCAACTAAACCCCTGCTTTGCCCGACTGTCTTTCCTGGCATTTCGGAGAAGCCCGCGGCGGAGATACGCACTTCAGTGTTCCTAGGACGATTTATGGCCCTTTTGCAGGCTTTTGGACTCAGTCGCTTGCCAAAATCATTGACGTTTTCATGACAAGACTTCGTCGCGCCGGCGAAGTGGCGGCCACTGATGGCGGACTATTCTACCGCTCCCGGATCCATCTCCCGAGCACCAATTAATCGCCCTCGGATTACGAATGCAACCCAGGTCCAAAGCAGGCCACCAGTCCATCCTCCCATTACATCCGATGGGAAATGAACTCCCATGCAGACACGACTGATTCCCACAATCATTGCAATGGCCAATGGAAGTCCGGTCATCAACTGACGCAGATGTCGATTACTGGTCAGTTGACTCAGGAGCAGACCAATCGTGACGTAGACAACGATCGACATCATCGCATGGGAGCTTGGGAAGCTGGTTTTACCGGAGACGTGAGATAAATGTGGAACAATCGAAGGTCGCTCTCTCTGAATCAGGTGTTTCATGAGTACTCCCATCCAGAAACCACCAAATGTGGTCACCAGAACTGCATAGCCTCCCAGAGCCGTAAAGTCGCGCATGGCTTCTTCAAGCTGCGGAGGTCCGATCATGCGGGCCGGGTTATCAGGCTGCCGCAAAATCTCCACGACTTGATGATCCAGATCTTTGTCGGCAAAATTCGAGCGCGCATTAGCCACTTCATAGATTCCCCATGCCAGACCAACAAGACACAGAGTGACAGGGAGAATTCGCAAATACGGGGGAGATGACATTTTGCAGTTTTATCAGAGACTCTAAAAAAATCAGGCATCGATCAACACTTTTCAGCGGTGTCCTGAACTGCGTCGATTGCGAAGTTCGGTCAGTCGTACAAGAAATTCCGCCTCCTTGCCACGATCAACCGGATTGTAGTATTTTCGATCCACGCCGAGGTAATCCTGATTGACCCAACCCTCAGTTCCATCGTGAGCATACTGATAACCCACACCGTGCCCCATCTTTGCCGCCCCTGCATAGTGACCATCTCGAAGATGCATGGGCACGGGGACCAGCGTATTCTGTTTGACATCGGCAATCGCCGCATCAATGGCGACATACGAGGCATTTGATTTTGGTGCGCACGCAAGATAGGTGGTGGCTTGTGCCAGGTTAATACGGCATTCGGGCATGCCGATCGTTTCCGTGGCCTGCCACGCTGCGGTTGCAATCGGTAGTCCCATGGGATCGGCATTGCCAATGTCTTCTGAAGCGGCGATCACAAGTCGCCGCGCAATGAAGCGAGGATCCTCACCGGATTCCAGCATCCGCGCCAGCCAGTAGAGAGCCGCATCAGGATCACTTCCACGAATGCTCTTGATGAACGCACTGGCAACGTCGTAGTGATCATCCCCGGTGGGGTCGAAACGAATAACTCGCTTCTGCATTGATTCTTCAGCGACGCTTTGATCGACAAGTTTAGTTGTTCGAGCGACCGACAGAACGGCAATTTCAAGAGCCGTTAATGCACGTCGACCATCGCCATCTGAAAGAGTTGCAAGAAACTCAAGAGCCTCGGGCTGAACCGCAACTTTATGACTCGCGAGGCCACGACGATCATCACTAAGTGCCCGCTGCATCAGATTGATCAGATCCGACTTATCGAGCTCTCGGAATTCAAAAACCTGACTTCGACTGATTAGCGGAGCGACCAGAGAGAAGAATGGATTTGCAGTGGTTGCCCCGATCAAAGAAATCGTTCCGCTCTCAACATCCGGCAGGAGAATGTCTTGCTGGCTGCGACTGAAGCGATGTAACTCATCAATGAAAAGCACTGTCTGAGTTCCATCGGCTGCCAGGCGATCAGCTGCGGCCTGAAGAACTTCGCGCACCTCACGCACACCTGCTGTCGTAGCATTCAAACGTTCAAAGTGTCGCTGAGTCTGCCTCGCTATTAGCTCCGCGAGAGTTGTCTTTCCTGTTCCTGGCGGACCATAAAAAATCATAGAACCGATTCGGTCTGCATCCAGCATTCTCCGAAGCAGCTTTCCGTCACCCAGAATATGGGTCTGGCCGGAGAACTCCGCCAATGTCGCAGGTCTCATCCGAGCGGCCAGTGGCTTAGCGCTTTCGCGATTGTTTTGTTCTGCCGCAGCAAAAAGATTCATAATGAAGGCCTCAGAGAACGAAAGTTTGCAGACCGAGCCGAAAATCGCCGCCCATGGTACGTGTCCGGGCCAAAAACGTCCTGATTACGATACAAAGCGGCATTGTAACGGCCTGCCTGGGATGTTCTTTCCGACAGGTATCCCTCAATCTCATGTTTTTCCGCTGCCCAGGTTTGAAATCAGTGGCAGGGCTGAGTTCCCACGGACAGAATTCCATAGAACTAGACAGCTTCGTATCAGATATTCCAGGCCAAGAGGCTATTTGGACTCAATTCATGGTGGCAATTCTACATCCAACCGGACCTGGCATGCAGATTCCCATCGACAGAGCCGTCGTTCTGATCGGACGCAGCCCGGAGTGTGATGTCGTTCTTGATGTCAGTTCAAAGATTTCTCGAATGCATTGTGCTCTGGTTCAGGTTGATACGGCGTACTACATTCGTGATCTTGGCAGCCTGAACGGAGTAACCGTTGCTGGCGAAAGGGTTGAGAAGGACGTCAAGCTTACGAATGGTACCGAAGTCCAGATCGGTGACGTGAAATTCCTTTTCCTTGAAAACGTGCTTCCTGCTGCCCGAACCGCCAAAGCAGCACCAGCAAAAGGGAATCCAGTCTTCATTGATGAAACAATTGAGGTTCTGGATGTTGATGAAGTGGAAGTTGTTGAAGCAACTGTCCCACGTCGACCAATAGTGGGATCAACTCCTGGTCGCATGCCCACCCTGCGAACCGATCTCGATGACGCTGAAATTATCGATGCAGAGGTTATTGAGGACGTTGAGATTCTTGACGCCATGGAGATTATTGAGGACGTTGAAATCATCGAGCATGTGGAAGTTATCGATGATGGCGACATTATTGAAGACGTTCAAATCGTTGAGGATATCGACGTTATTGAAGACGTCGAAATCATTGATGAGCAACCCCGAAGATCGCGCCCTCGACCGAGACTTCGTTGATGGAGCAGGCTGTGCATTCTGTGGCAGGCAACCTTGGCGGTTACAGAACAGCAGATTTTGAATCGTTGACCGACTTCCGGTCAACGACAGCGTTGCCCGTATTATCGCAACAAAGATCCCAACGACGTCAGTCCAATGGACTCGCGATTCACGAAGGGTTCCCCAAAGGCTTTCCCGATTGACCAACCCCAGTACCTCGCTCGATCACGGATGTCGTCAATCACGGTGGGGAACGACTCCGATTTGCCCTTGATCAACTGGCTCTCATAAGCCTTGACTGCCTGCATCTTCGTTTCAATATCAGAAGAAACATCAAGCACAAACGACGCCACCGGATGAATACGCAAATGGATGCTGAAGTAATGAAGCAGCATGGGTGACCAGAACGGATCACCGTCCATGTCTGAGCGACTTAGCTTCGCCCAAAATCTCGCATCGTCCACAAGACTACTGGCCGCCACATGATCGGGATGGACGTCCTGCCAGTAGGGAGCCAGGATGATCTGAGGTCGCACGAGTCTGATCACCTGTGCCAGTTGTCTTCGAGATTCCAGAGTTGGCTGCAAACTGCGATTGGGTAACCCAAGATTAGATCTCCAGGTCAGGCCGAGGATTTCAGTTGCTGCTGCAGTCTCCTGCTGCCGAATGACAAGAGAACCAAAAGGCGTTGGTTCGCCAGTTGTCAGATCCACAACGCCTACGCGCAGATTCTGCCGCAATGAAGAGGCAATGGTACCTCCTACGCTGATTTCCGCATCATCAGGATGAGGCGATACAACAAGTATGTCGAGTGGCTGCATAAAATCCTCTGGGCGCAATGAACCGGTGTAATACACTCGCTTCGAATTCGACTCACCAGTTGCGATGTGTTGAATTCTGATTCCTGTGACGTTGACCGTCACTGCTGCGAACCCCGTATTGTCCGAGGATTTCCATGATTCGTTTGCGAAGGCCAATAGTTATTCTCGGACTTCTGGCCATCACGGTCACAGGCTGCGGCTTGGTGGAGCATCCGAAATCTGCCATGCGGCGAATGACACGTATGTTCACGCCAAATCCGGAGGATTGGGACAAGGGTACCGACGAAGACGCGGGCGAATGGGACTTTGTCGGGGACGAAGCACGCGGTGATCAAGCCCGTGAGAAGGATCCTGACCCGTGGTTCAAGAAACATCTGATGTCAGAAAAAGCCAATAGTATCGAACGAAACCTGGGCATTGACTGAGTTTAATCGGCAAAAACGCTCTGGACACATTTTCACAGATTGGGTACACCACCGGCGATTTCTGCGGGTCTGTGCGCGAGAATTGCAGAAGTTGCAGGTCTGAAAGGTACTTTCCTTCCTGCCTGAGCCCATAGGATTGGTCTCAGCCGGGTTCCCAAACCTGAACGTGTTCCGCGCTTCCACTCTGACTGTTCACAGTCAGGATTGGAATTGAGTCTTTTTTGCAGGAAACCGACAGGATGTCCAGGTTCCCATCACGCATCGTTATCGCGATTAAAGTGCCCGCACTGTTAGCAGCAATCAGCGGCTGCATGTATCAGCAGCCGATGTATCAACCTGGCCCTTACGGCCAGCAAATGTATGGTGCTCCTGGCGGGTATGTCCAACCTGGAACAATGGTGGTTCCGCCGTCGAATGGAACTCCTTACCCCCCGGGAAGCACTTATGATAGTGCTCCTCGTGCCGACGATTTCAACGCAGAAAAAGGCACATCTGGTGGGAAGTTCTTTGGCGAAGATGGTGGTGTCCCGACTCCAAAAGACACCGGATCAGATACGGGTGTCCAACAATTCAATCGTGACCTTGGAACCTGACCTCCGCCTGATCTTCGATCTGACAAACTCCGACATCAATAAAACCTCGAGCCGCCATGTGGTGACTCGAGGTTTCCAGTGCGTGCCTGAGGTACGGCTTTACTGCTTCTTTTCCGGAAGTTCCATAACTTCGACTTTGCGAATGAAGACGTGGCTGCCCGGGTCATGCTGCTGAAAAGCAAAGTGACCTTCTTTGAAGGTCTGATTAAAATCGAGATACTCGTAAAGTTCATTGCCGTCGATGGTGATCTTGATTCGAGTCACTGCTCGCCCGCGCCACACATCGTCACGAACTTCCAGGTCATATGTGAACCATGTATCCGGCTTCACATGCTGTTGATAGACATGACACATTCCGTATAACGAACCTGTTCGAATTGGATCTGTGTGAGTGCTGTCAATCTGAGCTTCATAGCCATCCGTAAATCCCGGCTTGCGTGTTGTCCGGAAATAAAGTCCGGAATTGCCCTTATCATTAATCTTTACTTCAGCGCGATACCGGAAATTTTTGAAGGGCCCTTTCACGTTTACCAGCATCGAAGCTTCACCGGATCCGGCGAGAGCTCCCTCCTTAACTTCCCAGACGCTCTTGTCGTTACCAACTTTCTCCCAGCCGTCCAGCGTCTTTCCATCAAACAGAGAAACCCATTTCTCTTCCTGCGCAAACACGGCGTTGCCTGAGCATACAGTGACCGCGGCAAGCATCGCCAAAACATACCAGTGCATAGACTTCATCATGAAATTGTTCCCGATTTGTGGTGGGCTGATCGACCGAACGTACGACCAGAGACTAATCGAACCTCAGAAATTCTAGCGAAACCAATTCCCGGAAACCATGCCTCAGCCAATTCACATGCAGCAGTGCCGTGAATGCTTTCGGGACACCCCGGACGTCCGCAACATTCAGCGCGGTGACTCACGCAGCAACACGCCGAGGCCGAAGGTATCCTCAAGCAGTGACGCCTTTTGCCGCAACTCCATGCGTTCGAGTGAAAGATCACCGGCGGAATTTGTGACGTTAACAACCAGGCGATTTTTCTCGATCGTACACTCGATATCTCGGACTCGCTGGCTGCCCGTATGATCCAGTGCCACTGCGACTCTTAAGATCCCGGCCAGACGAGACACGATGACACGACTGTCACGATCCAGTCGGGCAAAGGTCTCGTGAGTTGGCTTCGGTGATGCTCTGCGGTGGTATCGAGCAATCATCGCAACCAGTTGATGGTCCAGAGCATTCAGCCCGAACAGTTCGCTGTTCATGATGAGATAGTACGAATGCTTGTGATAGCCCGATAGCCCTACAAAGAGCCCTGTCTCATGCAACAGGGCTGCGGCGTACAAAAGTGTCTCGCAACGAATATCCATACGATGTTCGGATTGCAATGAGCGAAAAAGCCTTCTGGCAAGATCCGCAACATGCCGAGCGTGCTGCAGGTCGACCTGATACTTCCGAGCCAGCTCGAGGGCCGAGCTAATGATCTGATCACAGAAATCTGCGGACCAGTCATTCGATCTCAGCATTCCCTGAAGCAGAGCGTCACGCAGATTGAAACCAGTGATCAGCAAGTGCTGGCAATTCAACAGCTGAGCCAGTCGCAAATTTGCCAGCAGGGCGGGAACCAGGGTCTCGGCCTGAGAGAGTTCAATATGGTATTTCTGCATGATGCGATCGACGGTCATGGAGACCAGCCGGGAGGATAACTTTTCTATTTCCTCAACGGGTATTCTGGTCAGCCCTGAGCTCTGCAGGTTGATGCCCAGCACACGGGCAGCAAATCTCATATCACCACCCAATGCTACAAACTCAACTGCTTTCCCCCTTGGAACAAGATCGATCAGTGGCTCAACAGTCCGATCAATCTGGCCAATCATGATACTGCCAGCTCGGCTACGCGTGGCCTGTGACTGGAGCACCATTTGTTGCAATCGCAACGACCCAAGCCGATAGGGTTGGGAGTGAATAATGTCCTTCCCTTTCAGCACCAGCACTTCTGTGTTGCCACCCCCGACTTCGGCAACCACCGTCATTGCATCTGTCAGCGTCGTATCGTTCTGAAGCAGCGG
>CAIJTV010000093.1:0-1749 GCA_903823635.1 uncultured Planctomycetaceae bacterium | reverse complement strand
GGACATCGTCAGGGTCAATCTGCCACGAACGTCGGCAGCAATCAACGAAGACAACTCTGGCACCTGTGTAAGTCACTGCGTTTGCTGCTGCCACATATGTCAGCGATGGAACAATGACCTCGTCGCCTTCACCAATTCCCAGTGCAAGAATCGCCGCATGCAGTGCAGTGGTTCCATTTGACATGGATACGGCATAACTTGTGCCTACATATGCGCTGAACTCGGTCTCAAATCGCTCGACGAAGCTTCCTTTCGAAGAGATCCATCCTGAGTCAAGGCACTCGTTAACGAACTGCTTTTCCAGCGAAGTAATCTGCGGCCGGTAGACCGGAATTCTAATGCTACTCATGATCTTCCTTCAGCTCAACGGTTCTGTCCCGCTCATACATGGTTCTAAGGACCGACAATTGATTCCTCAATTCGCCGATTTCCGATTGCAGGAGGCCCTGGGAATGCTCAAGTGACTGAACACGCAGGTAGAGATCGTGTAAATACGAGATTGGCCAGCATTTCTTGAGTGTGATCCTGAGTCTCTGGAGAAGGGCACGGCGCTGTGTGAAGCTCACAACGCGGCATTGGGCATTCGCCTGATTAGAAAGGATCTCAGAATACTGAAAGGCAACATCGGACCACGTGTATCGGTTGAACGCTTCAACAACACGACTTTGTGACTCGACTACGGCCGCGCGATGCCGCAATGCATGACCAATGCCGTGACACAGTTCGTTAAGGTTGTCGGGCTCAAACAACACCAGATCGTCACACGAAACTCCATCCATGCATTTCAGTCGCTCCTCTACAACTGGTATTCGACTCATCACGACCGGAGTGTTACAGGACATCGATTCAATAGCCTGCCACGGGAAACCTCCTTCAAAGAGCGTCGTAACGACAGTCACTGCGGCAGCCCTGTGAAGTGCATAAAGATCGAAACTCGACACCTCCCCGGGAAAAACAAGTCTTGATGTCACTCCCAGCTCTTCCGCGAGTTCTTTCAGGTGGTCGAGGGTCACTCTCGACGCGGTAAGGACGAGATCTGGTGCCAGCCCCTCGTTATTCAGTCGGGCCAGAGCCTCAATCAGCAACTCAAGTCTCTTGTAGGGTCTGTTTTGTGTTGGATAGAAAAGAAACGGTCCAGAAAGTCCATATTTTCTTTTGACCTCTGCCTCATCCAAAGCATGTGGTTGCGATTCCGGTGGTATGCCCGGAAGAAACACGGAAAAGATCCTGTTGGCTGCTTGCGAAGGCACGTACTTCTGCAGGTGTTCCCTGGCGACGTACGGACTGTTACAGCAGAAGGCTGCTCCGGATTCAGCAAATGCCTCAATGGCAGCCCTGAGCTCTCGTGAATCGTTGTCGGAAATTCCTCGCTGGCCTTCAGAAAGTTCGGAATAGACAAGTGGAGCGAGATCAGGAACGTATAGCACCTTCGGCCGATTGATTTTCAGGACATTATGTAGACGAGGCGAGTAAACAAGAAATACCTGGGCGTTGGAGTATTGCTCGGCAACCTCTTCAAGGCTTCGTTCAGCGCCGGAAGTCTTCGGTCCATTGTTGAGTCCCTGAGTAAGTGAAAACATGGTTTCACCACTGTGTCGCTCAGAGAAAAATCCGGCTGTTGTCGGTGGGGCGGACTGCTCCAGCACGTTATTGAACATTGCCGAAATCACAGCACGATTGGACTCGTAACACCAGAATTCGAGTGACAAATGACAATCGCGAACGAGGCTGAAGCAAAGGCTTCGCAGG
>CAIJTV010000092.1:0-7117 GCA_903823635.1 uncultured Planctomycetaceae bacterium | reverse complement strand
ATGGTGTGAGCCGTCAGAGGGACTTACCTGAAAACTGATCGCAGGTCGTTTTGAGAGAACTCTTTATTCCGTTGTTCTCGGTTCTCTGCAGAGATGGCACTCGATGGGCAGAAGCCCGGTCCAACCAATGCGGTCATCTCGCTCCGCCGGGATCAGCCTTGAGCTATGCACGTTGCACAGCCAGACCTGACCGCCATTTTCAAACAGCTTTAGTCGAGTCGTGTCAAAAAGCAGTTTGCGGCCGTGCTCTCAGCCAGCAGTCTTCTTTGAGGCGTCGTCTCGACGCAGCGACACGACGACATTGGCAGCCACTGGTTTCCGCATGCTTCGCGACCAGTAATTTTGCGGGCCTTGCGCACTCTAGGGAGATTATCCACGAAGAAGATTCATTTCCCCGGGATCTGGCGTGGATGTGGCAATCCGGGTCTGAACGGCGAGGAGTTGCGACCGATAAAGTGGCACTTCAGAAGCGTCGCGAAGATGGATCGCCCCTCGT
The DNA here is from genome assembly GCA_903823635.1 of uncultured Planctomycetaceae bacterium. Lineage (GTDB taxonomy): Bacteria > Planctomycetota > Planctomycetia > Planctomycetales > Planctomycetaceae > SXXK01. Next base: position 6,621 of record CAIJTV010000092.1, on the reverse strand, counting down.
AAGCCACGGTATTTGCTAAAAAAACTGCATTTTCAAGCAACAGACCTCCGTTCGGTGGTCAGTTGATTCGCAGATGGACAGCATTGAATTTCGAGGCTCATGTCGATAGACTTTGCGCCTTGATCGGGGAAATGGTTTCCTTGATCAATCCTTCTCGTCTCCCCTTTCTGGCGTTTTAGGGCATCGTTTGCAGGAATCTGCTGGGGTGTACCCGCCGGTTGGGCTGTTGAAAACTAAGAATTGATTATGCCGATTGCTCCGGATCACAAAGCCAAGGTTATTGAAGAATTTGGGACGAAGCCCGGTGATACGGGTTCTCCGGAAGTTCAGATTGCTGTCCTCACTGCAGACATTCAGGCGATTACTGAACATCTGCAGACTCACCCAAAGGATTATTCCGGACGCCGTGGATTGCTGGCAAAGGTCAGCCGTCGACGACGGTTGCTTGATTATCTCAGGAGTTACAGTGCGGAAAAGTATCTGGTAATCATTGGCAAGCTGGGAATTCGAAAGTAGTAATCTTAAGCGTCGCCGCGGTTCTCCTCGGCGACGCTTCTGTTTTGTGGTGCTGAGTGTTGAGTGCTTGTTGTTGTCGTGTGTTGGGGCAAGGCTCGTTTGAAGTCGTGTCAGGTTGTTGGTGTCGTTATTGTCTTGTCGTTTGACGGTTTCGTTTTAAAGAAGTGTGTTGACTGCTGCCGCAGGTTCGTAGCGGATTGCCGCATCCTGTGGTGACTTTGAGTTGTCGGAAGTTGAAGGCCTGTTGTCTGACGTGAGTGATTTGGTGGTCTTGGAGCAGTGTGTCGGATGATCGCAACGCGATCTTGTCACTGTCGGCCCCTCACAAGAGACCGATTTGGTCTGCAGCGAATTGGACTGGAGTTCCAGGCGTCCTGATGCATGGCATCAAACAGGGCGGCCGTTGGTTGCGGTTTCTGGACAGATCTAAGTTGTTGCGTGCTTTTCTGATGTCGTGAAGTTGCTGCTTGAGCGTTGAATCTGACTTTCGATCCTGCCTGAGATGCAGTCCGTTTTACCGGCTGGTCCGGGTAAGGGATGTATTGTGAAGAAAGTCACTGTTGAAGTTGAATTTGCTGGACGAAAGTTTTCTCTCACCACCGGCGAAATGGCGAAGCAAGCCAGCGGTGCCGTGATGATTCAGTACGGTGAGACAAGCGTCTTCGTCGCTACTCAGTCAGGCCCATCTCGCCCTGGCACTGATTTCTTTCCGCTTACCGTTGATTATCGTGAGCGTCTCGCTGCGGCCGGTCGCTTTGCCGGTGGTTACCTGAAACGCGAAGGTCGCCCGACGACTCGCGAAGTTCTGACCAGCCGCCTGACGGACCGTCCGATTCGTCCGCTGTTTCCTAAAGGGTTCCGTGACGAAGTCCAGATCATGGGCAACGTCATGTCCTGTGACGGCGAAAACGATCCGGACGTACTCAATATCACCGCCGGAAGCGCGGCATTGATGATTTCTGGTTTGCCATTCAAAGGCCCGATCGCTGCAGTCCGAGTTGGCATGTTGGATGATCAGTTGATTCTGATGCCAACAGTTGAACAGATGAAAACCAGCAAGCTCGACCTGATCGTGGCTGGCTCGCAGAAGGCTGTTCTGATGATCGAAGGTTTCGGTCAGCAGATTCCGGAAAAGGAAATGGGCGACGCGATCATGTTCGCTCATAAGCACATTCAGACTCTCTGTGCTCTGCAGTTGGATCTTGCGAAGCAGGCTGGCGTTGCTCCAGTTGTCTTCACAGAACCACCGGCCAATCCGTTCTATGCTCCATTGAAGGCGGAAGCCTACAATAAGCTTCAGGACGCAAAGACTCAGAAACAGAAGCAGGATCGAGCCGAGAAGGTTCGCGAACTGAAGAAGTCTCTGATCGAAAAGTATTTCCCTGCGGGTGCCGACACAACGGCCGATGGCCTGACAAAAGCTCAGTTCTCTGAAGCGTTCCATGATCTTGAAGAGCGAGTTGTTCGCGATCAGATTATGGCTGGCCGACGTATTGACGGTCGTGCTCCATCAGATCTGCGAGCCGTCTCTTCTCGCGTTGGTCTTCTGCCACGAGTTCACGGTTCGGCGTTGTTCACACGTGGGGAAACTCAGTCTTTGGCAACGGCCACACTGGGCACAACTCGCGATCAGCAGAAGTTCGACGGGCTCTTCGGCGAAGATGCTCAGCGATTCATGCTTCACTACTACTTCCCTCCGTTCTCGGTTGGTGAGTGCAAGCCGATTCGCGGGCCAGGGCGTCGCGAAATTGGTCACGGATGCCTGGCTGAGCGATCCGTTCTGCCAGTAATTCCACCACCAGAAAAGTTCCCATACACCATCCGTATCATCTCCGACATTCTGGAATCCAACGGCAGCAGCTCAATGGCGTCTGTCTGCAGCGCGACTTTGTCGCTGATGGATGCCGGTGTGCCGATCATGCAGCCGGTAGCCGGGATCAGCATTGGTCTGGTTGATGAGGGCACGAAGTACACTTTGCTCACTGACATCATGGGTGACGAAGACCACTTCGGCGATATGGACTTCAAGGTTGCTGGAACTGGTCGCGGTGTGACCGGCATTCAGCTTGACCTGAAGACCGAAGGGATCAGCGAAGAGATCATTCGTGGCACTTTGGAGCAGGCCCTCAAGGCTCGCAAAGAACTGCTGCGTGAGATGCTGACGACAATTCGTCGCCCTCGCACGGACGTTTCAACGCACGCTCCAAAGCTGGTTCAGACGTCAATCAATCCCGAGAAGATTGGTCTGTTGATTGGCCCAGGCGGAAAGACAATTCGTGCGATTCAGGAAGAGTCCGGAGCGATGATCGATATCGCCGAAGACGGAACCGTCACGATTTCTGCCGCTAATGCTCAGTCTGCTGATGCCGCTTTGGCACGAGTAGAAGCTCTTTGCGAAGAGATTCAGCCGGGCCGAATTTACATGGGTAAAGTCACTTCGATCAAGGACTTCGGTGCCTTCATTGAAATCGCTCCTGGTAAAGACGGTCTCTGTCACATCAGCGAACTGTCTGACGGCTTCGTGAAGAACGTGACGGACGTCTGCAAAATCGGTGACACTTTCGAAGTGAAGGTCATCGCTGTGGACGACCAGAACCGCGTTAAGCTTTCTCGCAAAGCGGTCCTGACCGCGACGAAGAAAGACGAGCCTGCGGACGACGAAGAATAGGTCTGCTTCTGTCCAGAAGTGAAAACCAACAGAAGCCCGGCCCGCAAAGGCCGGGCTTCTTAATCTGCAGGTCCTGCCTGCCGGGCAGTAGTGATTTTGTAGCTCCTGCCTGCCGGGCAGCAGTGATTTTGTAGGTCCTGCCTGCCGGGCAGGACTTCGCGACCTGGATGGCACCCAAGCCACCATCATCGGGCTGACTGGTCGGTTGTGAGTCGCACAGGTTCGCCTTGCGGAGAAAGTCCTTTCCGGCAGAAAGGACCTACCGTGAAAATACATCGTGAAGACAATCGTACAGGATCGTCCTGATGGAAATTCCCGACGCACAGCAGGAACACAAACGACTTCAGGCGGAGAATACCGAGCTGGCAACGCTGGCCGGTGGACTCGCGCATGAGATTCGGAATCCACTATCGACCATAGGGATGAATCTGGAACTTCTGGCCGAAGAACTGGAAAGCGACGATTCTCAGCGAGCACGGCGAATGCTGAGACGAATTGGCAACTTGCAGGGCGAATGTCGTAATCTGGAAGAGATCCTGAATGCCTTCCTGCAGTTTGCTCGTGCCGGAGAACTGCATCTTTCGGACGGAAATCTGAACACGATCGTTTCGGACTACGTCGACTTCCTTGAGCCACAGGCTAACAGCATGGAAGTCGAGCTGCGTCCGCATTTGGACAGCGATCTTCCCGTTGTGATGCTCGACAAATCCCTGATGCGTCAGGCCCTTGTCAATCTTTGCCGAAATGCAATTGAAGCCATGCCGGAAGGCGGTTCCATCGACCTGTTGACACGCACTCGTGGCGATGACGTAGTGCTGGAGATTATCGATACCGGCAAAGGAATGGACGAGAAAACTCGCGGGCAGATGTTTCAGGCTTTTTTTTCAACACGCTCCGGCGGAAGCGGCCTTGGACTTCCCACAGTGCGTAGAATCGTAGAAGCTCACCACGGTAGAATTTCCTGTGAGAGTGAGGTTGGAAAAGGAACTCGGTTTACGATTACGTTGCCCGCAAAACGATAGAATATGGTTCTTTCAACGGCGCGGCCCGGATCGATATCCGTGCCAATACCGAAATCGAAAAACGCACCCGCGGCCAATACCGCGCAGCTCACAATAGTTTTCTATGGCTGAAGTAAAAAACGATCCTGCAGATCTTTCCACAATCCCCGTGCGAGTGCTCATCGTTGACGACGACGAAGGGCATGCTCAGGCGGTGGCGGATTCCCTTGCGCGAATTAATTGCGATTGTCGAGTCGCAGGTTCTGGAGAACGCGGCTCCCAATTGATTGCCGCCGAATCTTGGGACGTGATCGTCACCGACCTGCGAATGGGCGAAGTCGACGGCCTCGAAATCCTTCGACAGGCGAAGGAAGAGCTGCCCGAAGCCGAAGTGATTGTGCTCACAGGTCATGGCTCAATCGCATCGGCCGTGACCGCAATGCAGCACGGCGCCTACACCTATCTCACCAAGCCACTCGACATTGGCGAACTGCGATCAGCCGTTGAAAAAGCGTCCGCTCGATTGCGACTGATTCGTAAGAACGCGGAACTCCGGCGAGCACTCGAGGAGCGTTTCGGCTTCGAAGGCGTCATCGGCAACAGTCCGCAGATGAGCCGTATCGTCGAAATTCTAAAAAGCGTTGCCCCGACCGACAGCACGGTCATGATTCAAGGCGAAAACGGCACCGGCAAAGAACTGGTCGCTCGAGCATTGCATCAGAACAGTCCTCGCAAGAATAAGCCGTTCGTGCCACTGAATATCTCCGCATTGCCAGGCAGCATTCTGGAGAGCGAACTGTTCGGTCACGAGGCCGGTGCATTCACTGGCGCAACTGGTCGCCGTATTGGCAAGTTCGAACATGCCAACGGAGGAACTCTGTTCCTGGACGAAGTCGGCGAAATGCCGATGGACACTCAGGTCAAGCTGTTGCGAGTTCTCGAAGAGCGTAAAATCACGCGCTTGGGTGCCAACGACGAACTGGGCATTAACGTCCGTCTGGTCGCGGCCACGAACGCAGATCTGCAGAAGATGGTTCAGGACGGCAAGTTCCGCGAAGATCTCTATTACCGAATCAATGTCGTCAACATTTTTCTTCCACCATTGCGCGAACGAATGGGCGATCTTCCGTTGTTGATGGAGCATTTCCTGCGGGAATTGTCTCGTCGCACGGGGCGTGAGGTGCAGGGATTTTCGCGAGCAGCCCGGAAGGCTCTGCTGGCTTATCACTGGCCGGGAAATATTCGCCAGTTGCGAAACACGATCGAACGCATGCTGGTGCTGGATTCCGACGGCGTGCTGGACATTGACGGTCTTCCGCCGGAGATTGCCGTGCTGGTGAAGGATCAAATTCCCGAACCCGATATGGATGTCCCATCCGGTGCTGATTCGCTCATTGGCAAGCCCATGACCGAAGTTGAAAAATACTACATCGAACGTGCGCTGGATCTGACGGACGGTAACCGCGAAGAAGCCTCCAGGATGCTGGAGATCGGTGAGCGGACCCTGTACCGCAAGATCAAAGAATACGACCTGCGAAAGTGATGGCTAAGCCAGCGATACTACGAAGGAAACTGATGTACATTGTCGGCGGAATGCTGATTTGCTATCTGGTGCTGTGCGTTGTTGCCGCCATGTTTCAAAGGCAACTGATGTATCCTGCAACGCAAGCCGAATCGCTGCCGCTGGCCTCCTTCCCGGAATTGAAGCGATCGTTTGAAAAGCTGACTGACGTTGCGTTCCCGTCACATGACGAAGCGATCATTCGCGGTTGGCATCTGCAGGTTCAGTCGACGCCGTCGGAGCAACTGATTCTGCTGCTGCACGGCAACGGAGGACATCGCGCCTTCAGGACCCGCTGGTATGAATTAGCCAGCTCCCTGAAAACGGATGTGCTGACCATCGATTATCACGGCTATGGAGACTCCGAAGGAACCCCGTCTGAGCCGGCTCTGATCAGCGACGCGAAAGCCACCTGGGACTACGCCGTGACGAAGCTGGGTTACTCGCCCTCCAAAATAGTGATCCTTGGAGAATCGATGGGCGGAGGAGTCGGAGTACAACTGGCCGCGATTCAATGTCGCAGAAATCAGGCCCCAGCCGGATTGATTCTGTCCGCAACGTTTTCTTCGATGGTTGAAACCGCCAGTCGCAAGTTTCCGTGGCTGCCCGTGAATCTGATGCTTCAGGATCGCTACCATTCCGATCGCCACATCCCGGAAGTGAATTGTCCTCTGCTGCAATTCCACGGAGCAGATGACACTCTCGTTCCTTTGGCGCTTGGCCAAAAACTGCACGAACTGGCTCCTGCTACATCCGCGAGTGGAATCCCGAAGTCGATGATTGTATTCCCGCAGACCGAGCACAATAGCGTGTTGCGTTTGAACGCTGATGCGATGCGGATACAGATCGCCGAATTTCTGCGTCGCCTCTGAAGT
>CAIJTV010000091.1:0-2390 GCA_903823635.1 uncultured Planctomycetaceae bacterium | reverse complement strand
TTCCGCTCTCACGAGTTTCGCATGGCCCTGCAGTGCACTTCCTTCGATCCGGGATTTATCAAGCACCTGCTGAAGTTGTTTAATCTGATCTCCGGAACGATGCTGAACCGATCTTCGGGCTCCCTTCAGCGATGTTGCCTCCAGACCTTGCAGCAGATTCGTAATGCCGGTCGCGTCGTTGCGATCCATGACGACTTCATAACTTGAGCGAACTCGGATACCCGTTCGATTGCGCGCGTCTCCGGCGATGACTCGCAAAGCCGCATCGCACAACAAACCATTCGTCGTTCCCACCGATGGCAGTAGATCGTTGTCATCGTAGGATGGCGAAGACTGACGGTCAGAAGGTACTCGGCAAATAATTCGCTGTACATGCCATTGGGCCAACCCCAGAGCACTAAGCGACTCAGCGCCCGCAATAAGATCATGATCGGCTTCGGCGTCAGCATGACCATCGTGTTCGGCAATCCGGATGGCTCGCACTAACGCATCCGCGAAGATTCCGGACACCGCGTCATCATCACTCATCGACTCAATCACGACGACGGCCGGTCTCCAGTTGCGCAGTTCGCGGGCCAGTCGCAATGGCAGGAGACGCCGCACTTCACCGTCGGTCTGACGCTCCCATTCGGAGATGAGTTGCGACACTGAGCGATGATGCTCGGGGCGAGTTCGCGGGAACATCCAGTCGGCGACGGCCTCATTGCCCGCGAGTTGTGTCACAGCCAGTCGGGATTTCTCGGACGTATTCACTGCCGAACCCTGATCGGTCGTTCGCAACTGCTGAGACATCTGCACGGTCACGGATCGCACGCCCTGTTCGGCTGCGGTTGTCGCCAGCAACTGCCAGGAAGCCTGATCAGCGTTTGTGACAAGATTGAGAACTCCCGAGCGGAAGTTGGAGGAACGAACTGCGTTCCATGTCACGCCATTGTCTTCGGACCGCAGAATCTGGCCGAAGCTGCCAACAGCCAGAACAACTCCTTCGGATGCAAACCGTAGTTTTGTAATCCGACCTGTGGCGGGAATCGGAACGGTGTCCCATTGCTGCCCGTTCGTGTTGCTGCGAAACAAGCAAGCGCCAGGATGACCGGCCAGAAGAATGAGTTCACCGCTGTGGGCGACGGTACTGAGATCGGAAAGTTCACTGGTTGACTTCGGAAGGTCTGTCACTGGTGGTTCCCATGTGACTCCGGAATTCTGTGTTGTAAATATGGTCGCGTTATCACCGACAATCCAGCCGCTGCCATCGGTGTTCAGCGAGACGCCTCGCATCTGTCGCAAGGTCGGCTGCGCAGGATTAACAACGACGGCCTGATCAGAGACGACAGCCGCGTAACTTTGATGCGGCCCAACCACGACGCCTTCCGCCATGCTTAGGAAGCCGCCGGTATTCCACGAACTATCAGGCTGATCTGATGCCAGAGCAGTCCAGGTCTGACCTCCGTCCTCGGATCGAAAGATTCCTGCTCCTCCACGCAGAGGCACAGGCAGTGTGACCGCGATGGCCTCATCGAGCCCGAAAAAGCGCACGTGAAGAAACCCAGGCAGAGTTGATGTTGAGATCGCTTCGCCGCCGTGGACTTGAGGACTTGTCGTCAGGTCTGTCCACGACTCACCGCCATCGCGAGTTTGAAAGAGCACAGCCGAGAGCTGTGCTGTTCCCGGAATAACACGGTAGCCGGCTATCCATCCCATGCGATTCGTCAGAAAACAAACAGACTGCAGACTGCAATCCATCGGCGTCATGGCTGTGGTCCAGGTCTGACCGTGGTCATTGGACCGACAGACAACGCCTCGTTCACCAACCGCCCAACAGGATGCTCCAACGTGGCAAACATCATTCAACGTGGCATCTTCAGCGATGGCTTCCGTGCGAGGAACTGCGGAGCTGAAGAACATTGATGGTTCAGGATCCTGAGTGATCAATGACCATGCAGGAATTGTCGTTCTTTTTGCACCTATGTTAGCGGGCGCTGGATTGCTTGTGGAACGACTTGTTGTGGCACGACTTGTTGATGCAGCCGGTGGAGTGACAGATTCTTCAGCGGCTTCGATGGAATCTTCACTCGGTGTCGCAGAAACGTCGTCAGTCTCGAGATTCAATGCTTTCGTGTTGCGTGCTGACGATGCCCCAGGATCCTTTTTCTTTCGTAGCCGGGAACTGGTCGGAAGATCGGGTTCATTCGTTTCTATGGCTGCCCCTTCATCTTCTGCCTTCGGTTCCGACAACTTTAACTGTGCATCGGCGGAGCTGGAGATGCAAAAAAGGAACAGCAGAATTGAAAGCAGCGTTTTGTGAGCAGTCATCCGTGACTCTCCCGATTCATGACCAAAGACTGAGGACGTCTAACAAAGCCGGGACTGGCTCCCGATGATCGCTTGATTTG
>CAIJTV010000090.1:0-1566 GCA_903823635.1 uncultured Planctomycetaceae bacterium | reverse complement strand
CAGAATCCGAGATCACACTCGTTACCAATCCCAATAAACCTAACGAGTTGACAAAGATCGAAACGGAACGCATTGAAGAACAGCGTGCCGCCGATGTGTCCCTCATGCCAACCGGCTTGCTGAACACGTTGAACGATCAAGAACTGCATGACCTCTTCAGTTATGTTTATGCTGGCGGCAACCCGCAAGATTTCGCCTTTCAGCCAATCGCTGCGGAACTCGAACCCTGGGCAGACCAACGCCTCCCAATCAAAGCGGGCTTGCAGTGGTGGCTGGATGCATCCCGCGTGAACGCCGCACGACAAGCCCAACAACTGCCAGAGATTCGTGATGGGAATTTGCTGGCCATCTGGCCGGATGCCAGCGGTTGGGGACGTGATGCAGTCCAGCGACAGGATACAGCACAGCCTTCTTTCCGGTCCTCCTCGCAAGGGAACTATCTACAGTTTGATGGTATCGACGATTATTTGTTAGCCACAACCAATCAACTTCGCTCCAACACCTTCACGGCCATGATCGTCGTTGCGCCAGAACACAATCGTGGCTGGCCTGGAATCATCTCCGCCAATGCACGTGCCAGGAACGATTACCAAAGTGGCTTCAATCTTGATCTGATGCATGAACCGACAGCACGGCTGGAAACGGTGATGACCGAAGGCCCCGGATACCCTGGCGTCATTGATGTGATGTCGGAAAGCCATGATTTTGGCCAGTTTCTAATTTTCACCCTTCGCAGCCAACCTGGACCAGCAGGCGTTCAATTGCGCATCGATGGGCGACCACAGCTAACTCGCGACCGACCGGACGCCGTCATTGAGATGGATGATCTCACTGTGGCCGCACGATATTGGAGTAATGACGCAAACATCCCTCCGTTCAATCGCGGTTTTCTCGCTGGTCGTTATGTACAAGTTCTGCTCTACGATCGCCCTCTCAGCGACGAGGAATTGATCGCTAACGAAGTCTTTCTCTGGCAATCCAACCAACCCCTCCTCGATCCCCTGTACCCGGTCTCCATTCAACAGAAATGATCTCGGCACCGATCCGGTACCGATCCGGTCGCGGAATTGTTGCTGCGCAACCTCCTCAACTACGCCGCCCGCGGCCTCGACAAGCCGCTGGCGGATCTGCCGGCCGACTTCCAGGAACAGCTCAAAACCATCGGATACGAATAAATACTCTGCTGATCGAATATCGAAATTCACACTATGATTAATCCCATCTCACCAAAATTACTCGCCCTGCTTCTCGCCGTGTTGACCACGAACCTGAACGCCGCCGATCTGCTCGTCGCGATGAGCGGCGGCGGAACGGTCGAGCGCTACGAATCCGCTACTGGTCGGCATGTGGGGACATTTATCAACAGGATCGATCAGCCGAACGCGCTGGCCTACGGGCCGGATGCCGCGCTGTATGTGGCCACGGGGACGGTCGGCGGGGCGGGAGCGGTGAAGAAGTTCAACGGGGTCACGGGGCGGTTTCTCGGCAATTTTATTTCAGTGCCCGCCGGGCAGCCCGGCTACCTCGCGCGCGCCTCAGACATCGTCTGGCATGAGGGCGATTGCT
>CAIJTV010000089.1:0-1870 GCA_903823635.1 uncultured Planctomycetaceae bacterium | reverse complement strand
TCGAAATCTGGAACCTGGTTTTTACGCAGTTCAATCGTGTCGGTGATCCACCGCACAATCTTCATCCGCTGCCCAAGAAAAACATCGATACCGGCATGGGTCTCGAGCGTTGCGCGTCCTGCTTGCAGGGCGTACTGAGCAATTTCGAAATCGATATCCTGAAACCGATGTGCATTGCTGCTGGCGATGCTTTGGGCTTCAAGTATTCGTACGACGCAGCATGGGGACGTGCATGCCGACGCATCGCCGATCATCTGCGAGCCTGCTCGTTCGCAATTCACGAAGGTGCAAACCCGGGCCCGGATAAAGCCAATTATATCGTACGACTGCTTCTCCGCCGCGCGGCGATGGAAGGCTATCTCCTTGGGAAGAAGGTTCCGTTTCTGCATACGCTGGTGCCAGCAATCGTAACCGGAATGAAATACGCCTATCCGGAAATCGCCGAAACGGTGCAGTCTGTTTCTAACGTCATCAAACTCGAAGAGGAGCAGTTCCTTGACGTTGTTGACCGTGGGATGCCTCGGTTCGAAAAGCTGGCGGCCAAAGCGAAGTTATCCGGTGTAATTTCCGGTCAGGACGCTTTCGACCTGCATCAGACTTACGGTTTCCTGATTGAACTGACGGAAACTCTGGCGTCTGAGCAGGGCCTGAAGGTCGATCACTCAGGTTACACGATTGCTCGCAAACGCCATGAAGCGACAAGTGGTCGAGGGGCATTTGCGGATTCGGTCATGAGCGCCGGGCCGATTGATTCCTTGAAGAAGCAGGGTGGAACGAAGTTTCTTGGCTACGAATCGATGGCTGCCGATTGCAAAGTCGTGGGCATCATCTCAAACAAGGAACTCGTCAATGAGTTCGGCTCTGCGGGCCATGAAACACCAATTGGTGTCGCACTGAACCAGACTCCGTTCTACGCGGAGTCGGGCGGTCAGGTCGGTGACATCGGGACTCTGCTTGGCGGAGGGGCCGAGTTTATCGTTGCAGATACTCAGAAGGATGGAGATCTCTGGATTCACGTCGGCCATCTGACCAAGGGCAAACTCTCTGTTGGACAGACGCTGTCGGCAACTGTTGATGAATCTCGCCGCTCAGGTATTCGAAGAGCACACTCGGCAACCCACATTCTGCATCACGCGCTGCACTGCACGGTCGGCAAGGATGCGACTCAACGTGGCTCTCGAGTTCAGCAGGATGAACTGCGTTTCGACTTTGCTCACAATCAGGCCTTAACGGCGGAAGAAGTCCGTCAGGTTGAAGACATTATCAACGAATGTATCGCTCAGGGAGCCACCGTCACGACCGAGCTTCTGCCAATTGAAGCGGCTCGCAAGAAGGGTGCAATGGCCCTGTTCGGAGAAAAATATCCGGACGAAGTTCGAGTCGTCAGCATGGGCGATTTCAGCGTCGAACTCTGCGGTGGTACGCATTTGTCCAATACCGGACAAGTGGGTCTCTGTCGGATCACTTCCGAAGAGCCGATTGCAAAAGGCGTGCGTCGTATTACGGCGATCACAGGGCCGAAAGCCGTCGAAAAAGGACGTGAAACGGATGAACTGATCGCACAACTGCAGCGAATGCTGAAGGCACCTCAGGCTGCGGAACTCGTTGCGAAAGTCGAATCGCTCCAGAACGAAGTGAAGACGCTGAGCAAACAGTTGTCAGAGCTGAACTCAGCCTCGGTCGCGGATGCCATTGATGCACTGGCGGCTCAGGCAGAGACGATCAGTGGAGTCAAAGTGATCACGAAGAAACTGGAGGGCGTGTCTCGCGAAACCTTGCGAGATTTCGCTGACCAACTGCGTGACAAGCACAGTCCGATTGCACTCATCCTGGGTGCAGAAATCGAGGGCAAGGTGTCGCTGATCGTGGC
>CAIJTV010000088.1:0-3206 GCA_903823635.1 uncultured Planctomycetaceae bacterium | reverse complement strand
GCGAAATCTGGGGACGACTTTTGACCAGTCCATCGCTGGCTCTGTTGTGTGCTCAGCAATTCTTTCGAGCCGCCGCGATGGTGTTTTTTTTAACCTGGTTCCCGACGTTCCTGCAGGAGACTCGCGGAGTGTCGTTGAAGGAGTCGGGTCTCCTCACAACTTACGCTGGCATCGGCGGCGTTGTGGGTAGTCTGCTGGGCGGAGTCATCTCAGACTGGTTGTTTTTGAAGACAGGAAACAAACGGCTCAGTCGTCAGGGAATAGCGGTCGTCGGAATGGCCAGTTGTGCGATTCTGATCACAGTTTCAGGGTTTGTCGCCGATTTGAATGTCAGTATCGCGATCGTTGCTCTCGGTGTTTTCTGTGCGGCGTTTGGCGGCGTCAGTGGATACACCGTTGCCATTGAATTTGGTGGCAAGCGCGCCGGCACTGTTTTCAGCGCGATGAATATGTGTGGAAACATCGGCGCGACGCTCTTCCCGATCACGGCTGGCTGGCTGGTCGATATGACTGGCAATTGGAACCAGATCCTCTATTTCTTTGCAATCATTATGGCGATTGACGCAGTGTGCTGGTCAATCCTGAACCCCAAACGACCTCTCTTTGAATAAGCTCAAGTCATGACGTTTTCAAGTCAGAAATCTGTGACCCGTGTTTCGACTCCTCAGGCACAGGTTCGAGCGGCTGTCGTTCGTTGCGATATTACTCCGCCGGTTGGGATCTATCATCGAATGTGGGGCGCTGCGTTGCATGATAAGGCGACGGGGATTCATCGACCGCTGACGGCAACGTTGCTGTGGCTGGCATCGGCAGACGAATCGAGAGCGGATGATCAGATCCTGATTTCCATGGATCATTGCATTCTGGACACGCCGGAGCTGGTGAGCATCCGAGATGCTGTAGCTGCGGTGACATCCGTGGCTGCGGAGCACATTCATGTGATGGTCACGCATACGCATGGTTCTGGCTGGATGTCTCGCAAGCGTAGTGAGTTCCCCGGCGGCGACTTGATCGGTCCTTATCTCGATAGCTTGTGCGACAAGCTTGCAGGTCTTGCTGTGGAATCTCAGCCTCAGTTGCAGCCAGCCACGATCGTCTACGGGACAGGTCGATGCTCGCTGGCTGCTCATCGCGACTTCTATGATTCGGAGCGAGGTCATGCGGTCTGCGGATTCAATCCGGCCGGATCAGCCGATGACACCGTGATCGTAGGACGCATCGCGACTCCGAGTGGTCAGATGATCGGGACGATTATCAACTATGCCTGTCATCCAACGACATTGGCGTGGGACAACACGCTGCTCAGTCCGGACTGGATCGGAGCGATGCGCGAAACGGTTGAGCAACAAGTCGGAGGACTCTGTTTCTTTATGCAGGGAGCTTCCGGCGATCTGGGGCCTCGTGAAGGTTTTGTTGGCGATACGGCCGTTGCTGATCGCAATGGTCGCATCCTTGGATACTCAGTGCTCGCCGCGCTGGAACAGCTGGCTCCGGCAGGGACGGAGTATGTTTACTCTGGGCCGACGTTATCCGGAACGTGGATCGGAACGTGGAAGCATCTGCCCTGCTCTGATGCTGAAAAACAGAGCCATCAAAAATGGACATGGTCAACGATCACGGCTGAATTGCCGTATCGACATGATCTGCCGACGATTGCCGAGACGACTGCGAAACGGGAACATTGGTTCGCGGAGGAAGAAGCGTCCAAGGCTGTGGGCAATGTCGACCGAATTCGTGAATGTCGCGCCAACGGGGAGCAGATGACTCGCCAATTGGCACGATTGAATGCACTTGCGCCGGGGAAATCATGTCCTCTGCCAGTCACACTGGCGTTTGTTGGTGATGCGATCTGGGTGCTTGTTCCTGGAGAACTCTATCAGGTGTTTCAGCTTGTGCTGCGGCAACGATTCGCATCAAAGCCCGTGCTGGTGGCAACGCTCACCGGGGACTGGCAGCCTGGTTATATTCCGCCGGCGGCTTCGTTTGGGTACGGAATTTATCAGGAAGTCATTGCGGCGACTTCACCTGGCAGCCTTGAGCTGTTGATTGAAGACGTCTCGCGAGCAATCACCAGTCGTATGACTTCTGCTTCCTGAAGCCGGTCACGTGAATCGTGCCGTCGTCGTGCAGTTCAAGCACAGAGGCTCCGCTGTTTTCAAGCCCGCTGCCTTCGACCATCGCAACCAGCGTGCAGTAATGAATGCCATCAATGTCTTTCAGGTCATTCTGATGGCTGTGCCCCTGAAAGACGGCAAGCACTTGGCCTGAATTCTTAAGAATGTCCCGGACATCGACACAGTTTTTGACACCATGATCGGTCGTTACGTCGAGTCGTTGATGAACGAACACGATCGTCGGGAGCTTTGTGGACTGCAGATCTTCACGCAGCCACGCCAATTCTGCTGGCGGAATGTTGGCGTCGTTCCATTTCGAATTCTTTCGACCGTAGGGAACACCGTCGTTGCGAAAGCATGCGTCCAGCAGGATGAAGTGAAAACCGGCTCGATCAAAAGAGTAATACGATTCTTTCTGTCCGACTTCCTGCAGGAACTCGGTCTTTGTTAACGTGTCGACACAGTGGTTGCCCAGAACATAATGTCGATCGGTTGAGAGTTTTGAGAACTCACGATTGATCGTTCGGAGATAACTGAGTTCTGTTTCGACACTGTCTGCAGCGTCGATCAGATCCCCCAGTTCCACGACGAAGTCGAGCCCGGATGTCTGAAACTCTTCGGCCGCGGAATTCAGCTTTTTGATCGTCTCACGATAGAAGCGACTGCCAGCTGCTGGTTTGTCGGCGTGATGCAAATCTGTGATGAGTCCAATTCGCAGTGAAATCGACGGCGATGCATTCGCCGCAGTGATCGATTTCTGTAAGCCTAATCCGGCGGCGGCCGCAAGGACGAGAGTTCCGTTTGACACAAACGCGCGGCGAGATTCTTTTTCTGACGGGGATGTGTTCATGCGGCTTGCTGATTTCCAGGACTATCGTTCGGGCGGGCATAACAACTCGACGCGTCAGCGAGGGTTTCGTGGCCGTACCGCGAAAGGTAAATCTCTCACTGACGTTTCGGGTTGTGAAGGTGGAACACGCAAAGCTTTGAAACGCTGCCGTGTCTTTGAAGACGATTAGATCATCAGCCCGTGTGCCGCATCAGTTTTACTGAGGGCGCAAAAAGAAAAAAGGCCGATCGGATCAATCTGAT
>CAIJTV010000087.1:0-6560 GCA_903823635.1 uncultured Planctomycetaceae bacterium | reverse complement strand
TGGATTGTCCGTGTTCTGAGGTTGACCGTCATTCGTTAACATTTTTTCGCGCAGATTCTGCGCGTCGGATTTGCATCTGAAAAATCTTCGTGAGTAATGACCGTTTCAGTATCGATGGAAGGCCGCTCCAGGTTCACGAAGTGAACTGCCGCCGTTGAATGCACATGCGAGCCCCGCCCACCCGGGAGGACATCTGCATCGATCCGCAGTTGAACACAACCGCCCGACAGCAAACATCATGAAGTTAAGCAGAAGCGTATTGCCGCACCCGCTGCTTCAGCTTACGCCGGCTGCAGAAGCGGTGAGTTACGATCATCGCGCCGCAGCATCGCGGCAATACCTTCCAGCAGCATCAGTGCGGCCAGTACCAGCAGCACGACGGCGATCCAGGCCACTGGATCAGAGTTGACTCCATTCGCAAACTTCGCCTTCACCATCGTTGTCAGCGCCCAAGAACTCATAATGTACATGAATATCGCCGGCACTCCCGTAACAAACAAAACCCAGATCGCTCGGCGAGTTCTCCACAGCCAGACGGTCACGCCCAGAAGCGTCAATGCGGCCAGCAGTTGATTGCTGGCTCCAAAAAGTTCCCAAAAGATTCGCCAGGCAGGTGCAGGCTTTCCGTTGAGCATCAGCTTCTGCGTTACAAAGAATGCAGGAACTCCCGCAGTCAGAATTGTCCCGAACCAGCGCCCACCCGCATTGCGCCAGCCGGTGAGTTCCTGAATGATGAAACGACCAAGTCGCGTACACACATCCAGAGTATCGAAAACGAAGGTATTGAAGGCTACCAGCGCGAAGACGATCCCCACTCGCGGCGCAAGCCCAACAAGACTAAGGAACGAACCAATCCCGTTCGCATAGATCAGGCTGGGGTTCGGATTCTCCGCCGTCACCAACGGCGAATCAAGGGGCAGCATCATCACGCAGCACAGAGAAACGATTGCCACCATCGCCTCCAGCAACATCGTGCCGTAGCCGATTGGTCGTGAATTGGTCTCACGGTTCAATTGTTTGGATGTTGTTCCCGATGCAATCAGAGCATGAAATCCTGAACAGGCCCCGCAGGCAATCATGATGAACAGGAACGGAAAAAGCGTCGTTCCCTTTGGTGTCATCCAGCCCAGCGTCGCTGGCTGCAGAATCGGCTTTCCTCCGAGCGCTAAGCCGATGGCTGCCGTGCCGAGAGCGGCATACATAAAGTAGCCGCCAAGCTGTCCACGAGGCTGCAGCAAAAGCCACATCGGAGTCATAGATGCAGCGATGCAATAGATCAACAGAAAGATATCCCACGTGCGTACGGCGTAAAGATTCGCATCCGCCACGGACAGCCCCGGAATCCATGCCATAAAGATCGCATCCACATTCAGCGGGATGAATTGACCGACCCAGATCGCGATCCCGACCAGTGGCAAAAAGACCCATGTCGCTTTCTCCATCGACATGACCTTAAAGCGAACAAGGATTCCCATCAGCAGCGGCAGCATCAGATAGATCAACGACGACGTTGCCACACCACCAGACTTGACCAACATCGCCGTTTCGGCATCGCCGACTTTTTCAGCGGCCTCTGCCATCGTCTTGTAGGGAGTGTTCGTCTGCAGATCGATAGCCCCGACAAACATTGAAGCCGTAATGTCGGTAAACGCCACGACAATATAAACCAAAGCCAGCCAGACGAAGGCGAGGAAGAGCAAGTAGGCCCGTTGGCTGATGTGTACTCGTACGACTTCGATGATGGACGATGCTCGATGCCGGATCGATGCGACCAGTGCCGCGAAATCGTGAACTCCTCCGATAAAGATCGAACCAAACAGAATCCACAGCAGCGCTGGAAGCCACCCGAACGCGAGTGCCGCAAAGATCGGCCCGACGATCGGACCAGCGGCAGCTATCGCAGAAAAGTGCTGGCCCAGCAGAGGCGCGGTTTCGCACGGAACATAGTCCACATCGTCCCGCATCGTATTAGCAGGAGTCGGCACGGCATCGTTGAGCTGAAACAATCGCGCCAGCAATCGGCCATAGGTAAAGTACGCAATAGTGAGAACGACTGCTGAACAGCCGACGATGGCCAGCATTTCCATGTGACACAGGCTCCGGAGAAGAAAGTCAGAGAACTCCGATTCTAACGCGGGCGCTTTCGACTGTCACTCAGGATACTCAATGAGGAGCCGAGAACACCCGCTAAACCGTTGCCGGCCAGTCGGATCTCTACTTCACCGGAGTCTTTCAACGACCAAAGAAATCCACACCCTCGCCCCAATCCAGGCTCCGGACCGGAACTATTGAGGTGAGGACGCTTCAAACCGATCAACAACTTCGCTGAATTCTTTTAGCTGCGAATAGTCCTGCTGCCATGTTGTGTACATGACACCCAGCACATTCGGCACATTGTTCTTCCTGACGGTATCCAGCCATTTACCGATCTGCTCAGCGTCCGCATCGTAGAAACCTGCGAGGACCTGCTTGTGACCTCGCTCAGTAAAGAACTTCAGGCTTTCCGCGCGAACGCCAAAGTTCCAGTTCATGATGACAACATCTTTTTCCAGCCCGTTCCATGAACCTGACAAGTCCCCATTAACCAGGTAGTAGTTGTCGACCGCATTGTGATGAGGATCAAACATGTCGTTCCATACAAAGATCCTGCAATCAGCCCGCTGGTCACGAAGAATTTTTGTGCAGAGTCGCACGTTTTCAGCTGCAATTTCTCCAGGGGTCTTCTTCGCTCTCTGGAAAGATTCATCCCATCCCATCACTCGCCATTCATCATGCGACATCATGCGATCTGTGCCCGGGAAGATTTTTTCAACCCCCGCTGCGTGCTCCTGCAACAGCCGAACAAACTCAGGCTCAGTCACACAGGCACATACCTGACCATCATAAATCACATGCGGATGGTACCAAGAGACCCGTAAGCGAGTTCCATTTGGCCAGTCCCCCTTCATGCGGATTGGTGGCGACTCATGCCAGACTTCATACTCCCCTGAATATGGTACGTTTCCCAACAGCTCGTCTCGAACAACATCATAATCAACGCCTTCCTGCAGCTCTCGCGTCCGATCTTCATCCGTCGTGACCTTCAATGGCGTTCCCGGTCGACGCAACACATTCAGCAGTCCACACTCTTCGATCACAGGATCCTCAAGCCACATTGATCCCCCTGTCGGCCCCCACGCTCCCATATAAACGTTCACAGAACTGTTCGAAAGAGAGTTAAATGTGATCTGCTGAACCGACCAGTCCTGAGTCCGCGAGATCTTCAGATTGGTGTGAGTCAACCGGCGACCTGTTTCAGGCTCCAGAACCGTGATTTGCGGCTGTCCTCGAAAGTTCTCGGTCTTCACTCTCACCGAAATGTGATAGTGCCGAAACGGCGACACAGCCAGCGTCTTCATCGCGCGGCAGTTTTCACCATTCGGTTCAGTCACTCGCAGACCGTTACCATCCGGCTTGAGCGGCTCATCAATGAACCGCCATTCTTTGCGTTCCGAAAAAGATGGCAAGGAAACACTGGGGTCGGGTACAAGTCGAGCTTCACTGTCGCGAACTTCAAATAGAGCCTCTCGAACGGGAAGTCCCTCCGCCAGGTTCACATTCTGAGACAGAAGATTGTTCGAATAACCAACTGGAAAAACAGCCGGTACCAACTTCAGATCCAACTCCCGGGCGAGTCCCTTAACCCGTTCAATGTGTGCAAAGTACTTTTTGTCTAACTCATGAAGGCGACAAAACTTTGAATCGGTAATGAGGAAATGAGTATATTCGAGGCTCTTCGCCTCCCGCATCAACTTCTCCAGGCGATCGACCTCGGCCGGAACAAGAAAGTTCACAGGCGCGTAAACCCATCGCTCAAGCTCTTGCCCTTCGACAGCATCACCACGAACACAAATCGCCAGGACGCAAACCAGCACCCACAATAGTAATTTCGCCATCGAGCAGATCTGCCGACTCAGGAACTGGAAAATCTGCATACAGGATTCTCGCTGAGAGTACTTACTATAAGGGAAAGAAACGGAGCCCGGCATTTTACGAACTGGAAGCGAAATCCAATTGTGTTCTGATTGTGTACTGGAAGAGGCCGCCGATCAATTACCGGCATGGCAAATTGTTCTGTCTCTTCGTGCCGTCGCAGCGAGGTTTTGTTCACGGTACAAGATTTTGTAGCTCGAAATCCAATTTTCATTCTGGTGAAGAGGCTCTTTCAAGCTGTAACGTCAGTAATCGTCGTCTGACACACGAAGTGATCCCGCCAGGAAATGTCCATCGCCGCGGCTGGCCGGTCAGAGCTGCCTCAGAAAGCCTCATCCATTGCGCAGTGTTCATTTGCTGTCTGGGCCATCGCTTGCGAGCCCATAGGAATATGAGTGCGTGCCGAATGAAGGGCTCCGGCCAAATGGTCAAAGCTTTGCAATCAAGCTGGACACAAGCTTCACTCTCTTCCCGAACTGCGTTGCTGAGAATTCGAGCTGACATCTCATCAATCACGCTCATTGTCCGGCCAGCCTGGTCACTCAGAGCCTGTAGACTTGCCCCAAGCGAACCAGAAACTTCGCACGGCATTGATTTAAGGACATGCCGAATCTGATTTCTTGTAAACTGCGATGTGGCATTGGATGAGTCCTCACGAAACAAGATTCCGCGATGACACACGAAGTCTCGAATTGTCGCCTGACTGAGCTTCAGCATCGGGCGAATCACCCGAACACCGGGAACAAGTTCACGATACTCCGGAATTCCGGCCAATCCACGGAGGCCCGTACCACGCAGGATGTTGAAAACGAGGGTTTCCGTTTGGTCCTGCTGGTGATGAGCTGTCAGAATCAGAGACAGATTGAGTGATTCTGCAGCACGAGCAAGGAATTCGTAACGAGCTTTCCTCGCGGCCTCTTCAAGGCTTCCTCGGGAATCCACATCCAGCGATCCCGGAACGAGTCGCTCCACGAGACAATCGACCCCCAGAGCTGAGCACGTTTCTTCGACGAATCGTGCGTCTTCATCACTTTCCTCGCCCCGCAGTCCGTGATTCAGATGAGCAACTGCGATCCTCCCCGACAATGATTGGCGACCAATCTCCGCCAAACCGTTCAGCATCGCCATACTGTCAGCACCGCCGGAAACCGCAACCAACATCCCCTGCCCTGCAGCAACAAGTCGATCCAGTCCATCAACCAATCCCGTCAGGAAGGGAGAGCCCTGTTCCATGGGGGTTACTGTGAAACTGTTCAGACCGGTTGATTCGCAGTCCCGCTTTGTTAGCATTCCCCTGTCTCTTTTTTGAACTCGTCGGAAAGTTGTTCTGCGGGGAAGAAAGAGTGTCTACAGATTTGGTCTTCCCGACCTGCTGTGAAACTGAAAGTATGATCGCTCGGCGTTGGTTCTCCAGTGCTGCGCAGCCTGAATTCGGCTTTAGACTCAATTGAGTCTCTTGACCCACGACACACATGGTTTTACTCGGACTACTAATTCTACTGGTCTCATGCATGCTGGGGGTCGCAGTTTTTCTGCGACCAGCCTGCGGTGCGCGCGATTTCTGGATGGCTGTCAGTGGCATTCAATGCTCCCTGACAGAATCTCCGGCTGTCGATGAAAAAGACCTCTCGTTGCCTTCTGCAACGGGACCGCCCGGGCCGCAGGCTGTGTGGCGACAGTCCGATCTCCTTCATCGTGGCCATGTGTCGGATTGTGTATCGATTTCGGCTGCTCAGACCCTGCTGCCTCTCTGGCCGATGATTTCGACTGACTGTCAGGCGGCAAGCCCCGCGCAGTCCTCGGATCTGATCCTGCCTTCAGCTCTTCACTGCTCTTTCTGAGCGGGCAGAGTTGGTTTATGAATTGAAGTGAGAGGCGTTTCCATGGCAGATCCGCTGATCGTCGGCAGTTTCGCCGGGATCGTGGGTGTTGGTGTTGGCTACTTTATTGATCGTCTGATCAAAGGAGGGGCCTACAAGACCCGTGAAGAAATCATTCAACAGGCTCAGCGCGATGCCGAGAGCCTGCGGAAGGACCAGGAACTCAAGATCAAAGAGGACATGCTCAAGCGGCGCGAAGAGCTGGAAGCCAAGCTTGAGGAGTCCCGAAATCAACTGCGAAGTCGAGAACGTGAGCTGGACAAACAGCAGGCGCACCTCGAAGAGCAGCAGGATTCCTTCCGCAAGAAGGAAAAGATGCTGCAGGGTACTCAACAGAAATTGGCTGATCGCACAAAGGCGATGGAAGCCAAAGAAACAGAACTGAATCGTCTTCTGAAGGATGAGCAGGAAGTTCTGTATAAGATCAGTGAGCTGACCCGTGAGCAGGCAACCGAGCAGTTGTTGAAGCGACTGGATCGGGAATTGTCTGATCAGACCGGGGCGATGATTCTGAAGCATGAAGCGGAAATCAAGCTGGATTGCGAGCGAAAGGCCCGCGAAATCATCGGGATGGCCGTGCAGCGATACGCCTCAGCACATACATCCGAGACGACCGTTTCCACGGTCGATATCCCCAGCGACGAAGTTAAGGGTCGCATCATCGGTCGCGAAGGTCGAAACATCCGAGCCTTTGAAAAAGCGACTGGC